>CASLVD010000006.1 GCA_949398305.1 uncultured Candidatus Melainabacteria bacterium
GGGGGGGGGGGGTAACCTTTTTAGCCTTAATTTAGGCGGGTTTCAGCTATCTCCTAGAAAAGCATTTACTTTAGCCGAAGTTTTGATTACTTTAGGCATAATTGGTGTAGTTGCTGCAATGACTATTCCGAATTTAATCGCTAATGCGCAAAAAAAATCTGTAGTATCAGGACTTCAGGAAGCGCAATCTATTTTAAATCAGGCGGTTAAAATGTATTCTTATGAGTCTGATGAAGAAGGTACAGGGGATTTTGATACAAGTTTAGATTCAAAATCTTTTGCCAAAAAATATTTTGAACCGTACTTAAAAGTTGCACGGGTTTGTGAAAACAAGTCTGATGGCTGTTGGAAAACCGAGAACTTCTACGGTTATTACGATTTAGGAATGAACCGCAAAACTGATACTATTAAATACAGTCTTGTGTTAAATAATGGTATGATAGTTGGCTTTGGTAAAATAGACGGTACAAACCTGCATTCAATAATTGTTGATATTAATGGTCAGGGCAGGCGGAATGTAATGGGTAAAGATGTATTTGTTTTTTATCCGTTTAACAGTGAAGCCTTATGTGAAGGTTATAATAAAGAAAAAGCTAAAATGATTAAAAACGGAATTTATCCGGGAAGTTTTGATAATTGCGGTGTCCCTCATGTTATTTTTTCAAGAGAGGATATTTTAGCACCAAATAAATTGCTTCGTGCTTGTAACAAAGATGTAGCACCTGATGGCGGAGGTCGAACAGGTGCCGGTTCAGCGTGTGCGGCTTTAATATTTAAAGACGGTTGGAAAATCAGCCGCGATTATCCATGGAAATAGGGTGCTCGCCGCACGGGGTATCATGCTACCAACTATTTCCAAGTCATTTCAATAGCTCAGCTCCGCAGAAATCCTTGCCGCACGGGGCATTATTGGGTAATGTTATTATAAAAGTTGTTCCGTTTGCAGGTTTACTTATTATATCAATTTTACCGTTGTGAAGTTTTACGAATTCTTTTGCAATAGTAAGTCCGAGTCCGGTTGATGTTTCGGTTTTTGATAGTGAATCTGCAATCTGGAAAAACTTATTAAATATTTTTTTATGATATTTTTTATCAATTCCGATTCCTTCATCTTTAATTGAAATATAAACGGAGTTATCTTTTTTGCCGGCTTTTATATGTATTTCAGAATTCTGCGGAGAAAATTTTATTGCGTTTCCAAGAAGGTTAAAAATTACCTGTTGAAGTTTTATATAATCACCGTTCAAACTCAGGTTTTCATCAATATCTTTAACTACTTTTACCCCTTTCTTTTGATAAAGTGGTTTTAAGATATTACAGACTTCTTCTATTAATATATTAATATCAACAGATGAAATATTTAATTTAACTGTATTTGATTCCAGTTTTGAAATATCAAGAATTTCGTTAATCATTCCCAACAGACGAATTCCTGCAATTCTTATATCATCAATATATTCAGCTTGCTTTTGAGTAAGTTCGCCAAATATCCTGTTTCCCAGAATCTCTGAAAAACCGATTATTGAATTCAACGGTGTACGCAAGTCGTGCGAAACATTTGCGATAAACTGATTTTGAAGTTTTTCGTTAGCTTTTATTTTTTTATTTTGTTTTTTGATTGTTTCATAAGCCTGCTGAGTTTCAATTATACCTTCTTCAAGTGCTTTAACTTGCATTTGTAAAACTTTTGAAAGTTCCAAATCTTTTATCAGGTTGGAAATAATTTGAGAACAGGTCTTAAAAATAAGTTTTTCATCCAGAGTAAAATTAGGGGTAAAGTTTTTTTTATCACGAAAGATTACAAGCAATCCAAAAACAGTATCTTTAATTATCAGGCGGCTGCAAAGATTATTTTCTCCCGGGAAAATCGGAGGTTCTTGAAGGTTGTACAAATTTTTTGAAGTCTTTTCATCAAGTTTTATATCTTCATAAATCTCATAATTTTTCCCGAATTCAAGGGTTAACCGCTCAGGTGTAAGATAAAAAATCGCAGCAGAATCAAACCTGATTATTTCATTCAGTACATCAAATATTTCATCTGCGTGGGAATTTTTATTTAAATCAAGTTCGTAGAATTTATTAATTTTTTCTATTGCGTTTTTGAACAATTAAACCTCTTTGTAACCGATGTATCTAAGGTTTCTGTAATATCCGTCATAGTCTAAACCGTAGCCTACAACAAATTTATCATCAACTTCAAACCCGTAATAATCCGGTTCGACATCCACTTTTCTTGTAATTTTTTTATCCAGAAGTGAACAGAATTTCAAAGATTTTACGTTGAAATTTATTCCCATAAAATCAATTAGGAATTTTGCAGTTAACCCTGTATCAACGATGTCTTCGATAATAAGAACGTTTTTCCCGTTAAGGTCAGGAAGCTTGATATCTACGGCGTTAACTTTGCCGGATGTAGTTGTAGCAGAACCATAGCTTGATAGTCTGATAAATTCCATTTTTAAAGGCATATCAAGATTTTTTACAAGGTCAGTTGCAAACATTACAGCACCTTTTAAAACACAGATTGCTATAACTTCTTCCCCGTTATAAAATTTGTTCATTTCATCAGCCAGCTCTTTGATTCTTGATTGAAGCTGTTCTTCGCTGAATAATACTTTTAAATCTTCGATTTTAATTTCCATTTTCGCCCTCTTTATAAAATTTCATTCTGTGTGTTGCTTTTTTGGTTATTTTAATCTTATCGCTTATTCCAAGCCCGATTGCCCATAAGATTTCATTATCAAAGGCAAGGAAAAATAACTTATCTTTTTCGTGGTTTGGAATTTTTTTCTCGTTTAAGTATTTTTTTAATTTTTGAGTGCCTTTTAGTCCGAAAGGTTTTATTATATCGCCTTCAAGCCGTGTTCTTAAGTCAAAATCAATAGGTTCTGACAGCTGAACATATGCTATTTTTTCGCTGTCTTTCGGAAACTTTTTAACTTCTTTATCAAATTTTTCAAGCTCAAATACATATTCGTCAAATTTGTAGCTTCCTTCTTTTGTAATACGAATGAAAGGTTTTAACGGTGTTTTTTGTGTAATGATTTCAATAAATTTATCACTTGTAAAAATCCATAAATCACTTGTTAAAGAACAGGTTTTACCGGATTTTGAACTTGAGTTCTCTTTTATAAATTCTAAAATATTAAAAATCTTTTTCCTGTCGTAATCGAGATTATGATTAGTAAACATGTTATAAATAATACGTTTTTGAATAGCGTTTGAAAGATTTAAAAACTTTTTTGTTGAAATCTTATTATCAACAGATATTTTTTTTAAAATTTGGTTTAAATATTCTTCTATAATTTCTGTTTCTTCTTTTGCAATTTCAGATAGTGAATTTATTGAATCTACGGCGTTTGAATTAACTTTTTGAAAAGCCGGCATGATGTTTGCCCTGATGAAATTTCTTTTATATTTAGTATCAGAATTTGAGCTGTCGTTGTTTGGATTTAGGTGATGTTTTTGACAGTATGTTTCGATTTCATCTCGTGTAATGTCAAGTAAAGGACGGTAAAATATTCCGCGTCTTTCGTTTATCCCCTGCAAGCCGGAAATACCTGTCCCTGTTGCAATCCTGTATATTAAAGTTTCAGCGTTATCGTTTTTGTTGTGTGCTGTAAAAACTATTTGGCTGTTAAATTTTTTTGCACAGTGTTTAAAAAAATCATACCTTGCATCTCTTGCCGCTGTTTCTGTTTTTGGAATATTTGATGCTAAATTTTCACTGTAGAATTCGATACCAAGAGATTCACAGAAATTTTTACAGTTAATTTCTTCGTTATCGCTTTCTTCCCCGCGCCATTTGTGGTTTAGGTGGATTGCAACGATTTTGTTTTTTACGGTGTGATGTAAAGCATCTAAAAGACACATTGAATCGTATCCGCCTGAAAATGCCGCAAGATAAACTAAATCCGGTTTATCTAAATCGTGTTTTTGCAAAAAAGATTTAATTGTTTCGCGAATTTTGTTCATAGTTACTATGCTTTTGCGATATGTTTTTTAATGCCTTCTCTAATTTCCACAACATCTGTTCCAAGCTGCTCTAATGCCTGCATCGCAAGAGAATCAGGCTCCGTTGTGATAGCATAAAGCAGGTCAGATGATTCAATTTTGGTTTTATTTTGTTTTTTAGCGTATTCCCAGGCTGTTTCCAGAACTCGTTTAGCGCGTTTTGTAAATACCATTTCATTTTCAAAATACTCATTACCATAGCCGATAATTCGTTCAACAATTATACGCGCATCGCGGATGTTTATTTCAAGTTCATTTAATACAACAGCGCCAATTCCTGTTGCTTCGCCGATTATGCCGAGTAAAAACATTTCAGTTCCTACAACACCTCTGCCGATTCTTCGCGCTTCTTGTTTTGCAAGTCTGAGGATTGTAAGTGTTTCTGGCATTTGTTTTTCAATTGGTTTGATAATTCCGTGGGCAAGGTCATCGTCATTAATATTTAATTCTTTAAAAATATTATATGCAACGCCTTTTTTGGTTTTTAAAAGTCCGAGAATCATATGTTCCGGCAGAACTTCGGATGAACCGAGTTCTTTAGCTGTTTGAAGCGCCAAACTCATTGCAATAAAAGCGTTTGGAGTAAAGACAATTTGACGTCCTTCGTATTCTGCCTGACGAGAATCTATATGAGATAATTTTTCTTCAAAAATCTCATTGGTAATACCAAAATCAGCCAGAATTTTAGCTAAATCAGAGTCTTTATCTTCCAATATTGATGAAATAATTTGTTCTGTACCAAGGATTTCGTAGTTTGATGTTGAAAGCTTTGAAACTGCACGTTCAAAGATTTTTGATGATTTTTCATTATCAAAAAGGGAATCGGTTTCCTGTGTTAAATTAACTTCCTGTTCTTTGTTTTCATCAAGTTCAGGGTGAAAATCCTTCTTGACTTTTCGCTGGACAAGTTTTTCAATTAGCGGTCTTGATTTTTCGATATCAAAATCAAGGTGTTCAAGATATTCGCTGATTTTGGAATGCTTATCATTAATTGCTGCTAAAACAAGGTGTTCATAATGTACAGTTGGGTTTCCTGATTTTTCAATCAAGTCCATTGTATTGGTCAAAATCCGTTTGAAATCTTCACTGAATGGAATTGCAGAATTCATATCAGCTTCTTCAATATTCAGGCTAAGATATATTTCTTCTGCCAGTCTTTCGTATGTTATATCGTAAGTTTTAAAGATTTTTGCAACAAAACCTTTTGTCTCTTTGACAAGAGCAAGAAGCAAATGTTCAGCCAAAACCTTATCAGAGTGGTCATAAATGGCGATATTTTGGGCTTCTACTATTACGTTGACTGCTTTTTCAGTAAATTTTTCAAACAAGATTTTCTTCCTTATTATTCTTCAATATCTTCTTCATCTTCATCGATTGGTTCTAGGCTTTCAATATATTCCTGAACTTTATCGAATTCATCATCATCGTCAATTGTTTCAAAGAAAACTTCTTCGCCTTCTTCTGTATATCTCATTAGCACAACTTCAGGATCTTCATCTTCAGTATCAGCTTCGATTAAAAGTGCGTATTGTTTTCCTTCAAATTCAATGATATCATACAATTCACATTTGATTACAGTACCGTCATCATCTGTGATTTCAATGATATTTTCTTCGTTAATTGCCATAGTTTTTTCTCCTTAATTTTTGCGTGACAGGTATTGTTCCAGTATAATACAAGCACTTTCAATATCAACTAATCCTTTATCTTTCCGGAAGTCTATTTTTTTATTGCGAAGATTTTCTTCTGCTGTATCAGAAGTTAACCTTTCGTCTTCAAATAAAACCTCGTAATTTTTAATTTTTGCGGCAAAATTTTCACAATTTTCTGCCTGAAAGCCTTTTGTCCCGTCCATATTGAGCGGAAGCCCTACTACAATTTTCTTAACATTGTTTTCTTTTGCAATTTTGTAAATTGTTTCAAGCGCTTTATCTTCAGGCTCGCGCGGAATGTATGAATGACCGTTTGAAAGCATTAAAAGATAGTCGCTTAGCGCGATTCCAATCCTTTTTGTACCGATATCAAGTGCCATTACTTTGTACATTATTTTACCCATATTTCTTCGATAAATTTGATTTTATCGTCGATTTCTTCTATTGTCAGACCGTTATTTTCTACACTTTTGTCGTACTTAATGACCATTAAATACTCATAAATACTGCGTTTTAAGATGCTTTTATAAAGTTCTTGTTTGATTTCTTCATCTTTGAAAAGTCCATAAATTTTTTGAGCATCTTCTTCTTTTCCTATTACAAATTTTATATAAGCAGCCATTAGTAATTTTTGATTCCATGCAGTTTTTTCTTCATTGTAGAAAACCTTTTCAAGGTTATTTTCTATAAGTTCATTTAAGTTTTGGCAGTCTTTTAGTTCTTTTAACAATATAGTAAATTCATCACTATAGTTGCAATCCAAAAACCAGTGAGCTGAAATTTTCATATCATCAAGTTCTGTGATAATTTCCCGATCAACTTTTGCCGGTACAATTTGTTCTGATAAAATAGTTTCAATCTGCTCACTGTCAAAATCAATATCAATTAAAAGATTTTTCCAGCAAACATATTCATAAGGCAGTTTCCAGTTGTTGTGGCTGTTTTTAATTGTTGTAATTTCGGCATTATATAGTATTGTTTTGAATGATTCGGGGTCGATATCAACTGTTTTTTCGTCCCGTAAAAATCTTTCAAGAATTTTGCTGCATTCAAATTTAGAAATCTCAAAGAAGCCGAAACAGTCTTTTATACCGGTTTCAATGTTTATAACAATTGATACAAAGCGGATTTTTTCATCCTGTGTAATTCTTGTAAAAATTAGTGCCATATCGCCGTGACCGTCAGGATATGTCAGGTAAAATTTATACGGCTTGCTGTCAGATAGAACTTCTTTATAAAATTCTTTGGTGTTATCTTGGCGCATTCCGGAAATTTTTATAGTAGACAGGCTTCGTTTAATTTCCTGCAAGAGTTCACCTGTTGCAAGGTGCTGCATTTCATCAAGTACATGAAGTGCAAGCTGTGATTTTGTATCCCCCAGAAGTTTCAGGGCTTCTTTGCCTGTAGGGCTGTTTGGTTCTGAGACAAATACGGGAATCAAGATATTTGCCAGAACATCTGAATCAAAATCATCGGCAAATGAATTTAATAATGTGATTTTATCTTGTACTCTAATTGATGCCAGAAAATCCATAAAATCAATTTGAACTTCAGGATTGATAACAGCAGTGTTTAAAAGCTGTTTTGTATTGGCATCAAGAAGGCTTTGCGCATCATCAAGGTATTCTTCGCAGGTTTCGTATGACCAATCTGCATCAAGTTCGCGCAGAAGGTTTAAAATCGTAATTTTAACTTCTGTTTGAAGGTTCTGGTTTTTAAGAGTTTCCCATAATTTATTTATAAGTTCGTCTTTAGGTACAAAATGTTCTAACAGAAAACAAAGAACAGGAATTTTTTCCTGACTTGCGTTGACAAGTTCTTTAAACAACACTTTTGAGATAAGTTTTTTATCTTCCTGTGAGTCGAGCATATCAAAATCTGCAAGACAATTTTGGATATCATTTACCGAATTTATTTTTCCTAACAATTCGGTAATTGCAGATTTTAGTTCAAACGGGTTTAGTTGTTTAAATTTAGCACCTGTCATAAGTTTGATTATCTAGCCTTTCCCCAGAACGCATCCAGAATATGCTGAGCCTCAGCTGATGGCATTCTGTCCTGCAAAATTAAGTATTGAACTGCAATCATTGCGCATTCAGAACAAATATTTACCCCCGGACCTTTTACCATTTTTATTACCTGAGTGTTAGGTCTGCCGCAGAAACTGCAATAAACAGGTTCACAAACTTTGTTTTCATCCTGTTGTTTTTCGTCAGTAATAGCCTTTTTTTTAGCGCCTAAGCTGACTACTTTATCATCTGACATATAATTCTCCTTTTTTACATTTTTATTGTAACTTAAATTAATGAAATTTGCCATATTTTTATTATTAAATTATAATTAGTTTAACATCAGCTTAACATGTTTAAATAAGGGGTATAAATGAGAAAAGTACTTTTAATTGCAAGCATTTTATTCGTTGCTGTTGCATCTACTGCTTGTATAAATAATTTAGCAGTTCAGGACTTAAATAATAAAGCAAAGATTTATGCAGATAAAGGAGATTATGTTCAGGCAATTGAAAGGTTAAAATCAAGTATTGATTTAGATCCTTCGGTGTTTGAAACTCACTATAACCTTGCAGTTGTTTATACAAAAGCCGAAGATTATATCAATGCAGTTGAAGAATATAAAAAAGTTATTGAAATGAAGCCTGATAACGCGGATTCTTACTATTCTCTTGCTGTTACGGAGAATAATTTAGCGGTTGATATTGAGCAGCTTAAGGTTCGTATGAATATTGATGACACGCTTTTTACTCCTGAAAAAAGTAATAATGAAACTACAATTGAACTAACAGACGAGTTGACAGATAAAGAAAAAAATCTTGTGAAAGAACTTTATGATTCTGCAATTGCAAATTATCAAAAATATCTTGAATTAAATCCTAATGCTGATGATAAACAAGAAGTAGAAGCAAATATTCAAAAGATTCAGGAAGCTCAAAATCCAAATAGAAAGCAGGCAATTGACTAATGTTTGTAATTCCGGCGCCAAATCCTGTTGCCTTTAATCTGTTCGGGCTGCCGATTTATTGGTACGGTGTAATTATGGCATTTGCAATATTTGTCGGGATGCTTGTCGGAAATAAAGTTTTTAATAGCGTAAATTCAAATACACGCCGTGATGTAATTATTGAATACGCACCGTTGATTATTATTTCTGGAATTTTAGGTGCAAGATTATATTTTTGTATGCTGAATCCCGGATATTACTTTTCTCATCCGATTGAAATCCTTGATATCAGAGAAGGCGGATTATCTATTCACGGGGCGATAATTTTCGGGATTTTAAGCATTATTTTTACGGCAAAAAAGACAAAGGTATCCTTACTAAGTATTTTAGATGGGATGGCTTGTGCTGTTATCTGCGGTCAGGTGATAGGCAGGTGGGGAAACTATTTTAACTCGGAAGCTTACGGGCTGCCTGTAAAAAGTCAGAATTGGGGCTTATTTATTCCTGAGCCCCACAGAATTGCGGGTTATACTGATTTTAGTTTGTTTCATCCCGCATTTTTATACGAGAGTGTTTTGAATCTCGCAGGATTTATTTTTCTTTTGTTTATAATGCTGAAATTTGGCAAAAAATACAAAGGACTTACTTTTTTTATTTATCTAATTATTTATGCTGTGATAAGGTTTTTTATCGAACAGATTCGAATTGATAGTGCGTTGAATTTTGGCAATATACCTATAGCTGAAGTTGTATCAATTGTTTTATTCATTATCGGTTTGATTGGTGCATTGGCGGTTTTGTGCCGCAATTTTACCCCCAAAAAATAATATATACTCTTTATATAACTTTACATAACCGTGATTAAACGCAATTATGTTCGGCAGAAATTTTTTATATATAAGTGAAGTTTATATGAGGAGATTTGATAATGCCTGAAATTACGTTATGTTTATTTGATTTGGAACAGTTGTTTAAATTGTTTCCGAAACCTGATAAAGAATTGAACAAAAAACTTCTTGAATATGAGCAGAAAGCACAGGAAAATATGGCTCAAATCAGGTTGAACTTGTTCGCTGAATAAAAAGAAAAGACAAGGTATCCCGCCTTGTCTTATTTTTATTAGACTCAATTAATAAAAATACTTTGTTTAAGTTATACATCTTCAACTTTAATAATATCGTTTATTATTGCAATAATTGCACCTACAACAGCTCCTGTTACAAGGAAAAATCCTGTTGGTCTGTTATGTTTTGTAATTAAGTTGTATTCGCGGATTGCTTGTTTTGCGTGTTTTTCGGCTATAGCAGAAGATGATTTACATAATTTTTTGAATTCAAATAATTCGCCGGGATTTTTATCTTTTAGGGTTTCTAATGCTGTGCGGATTTTTGATTTTTTTACGTGATCACCTTCTTTTAATCCATCAAAAAGTTTTATAAATTCATCTTGAGCTTGTGATTTTGGTTCTTTTGATTGAACTGAATCTATAAAATTTCGTGTTCTAAAATCGTATGCTGATTTTCGGTTATTTATTTTTTTGAGAGTGCTTACATATTCGTCAGATTTTTTTTCTTCAGCGGTAAGCGGGTAAGTGTATTGGAATACGACACCTGATGCAGCACCGATTGCCGCACCTTGTGATATGTGTGTAAATAAACCTTGTCTTTTGTCGTTTCCTTGTATTGCATCTACTTTCATTGTAAATCCTTTTTGATTTCTAATACTAAGGCATTAATTAAGTTTTTCTAACTTAATTAAGAACTATGAAAGGACTTGCACTTAAATATTTTATTCAGACTGCAGAAAAAATTATCTGAACAAAACTGAGTAATCAAACCCTCGTTTTTATGTTGTGCATTATAAATTAAAATTATTTCTTTGTCAAGACTCTGCCTAAATTTAGCAAAAGCATGATACCAACAAGTGCGATAGTAAGGTAAAAATAGTATTTGATGGCATTATGGCTTGCAAATAAACATGCTAGTCCGCCGGCTAATATTGCAACAGACGTTAGGATTACGACAGTTTTCTTTTGAGAAAAACCGGCATGAAGAAGTTTGTGGTGAATGTGTTCAGCATCAGCTACAAAAGGAGATTGACCTTTGCAGATTCTTCTAAGACTTGCGTATGTGATATCAATAATAGGTACAGCCAAAACTACAAACGGCAGAAGAATTGATAATGTAGCAACTTTCATAACACCTGTGATAGATATTGTGGCAAGCAAAAATCCGGCAAATAATGCGCCGCTGTCACCCATAAAGATTTTTGCAGGATTAAAGTTGAAGGTTAAAAATGCAAGCATTGAACCCGCAAGAATAAAACCAATCAAAGCGCTAATAGGGTTTGGCGGAGATAGTGTGATTGCAAGGATTGCAAGAGTAATTGCATTAACTGTAACAACAGAACCTGCAAGTCCGTCAACACCATCAATAAAGTTTACTGCATTTGAAATTCCGACAATCCACAAAAGCGTAATAGGATACGAAAACCATCCCAAGTCAATTTCCCAGAATGGAATTGTATTTATTTGAACACCCAGCAGATAAACAATTGTCGCGATAGATACCTGAATAAGGAGTTTAAATTTAGCGCCAAGCCCGTAAACATCATCAATTAGTCCGAGCAGAAACATCAATGAACTTCCAAGAAGTATGCCTGACATAAGTTTACCGTACGGATAATAACTCATTAACACAAGACATAAAAAAGTCAGCATTGTACTTGCCCAGATTGCGACTCCGCCGATTCGGGATATTGGTTTTGTGTGAATTTTTCTTTCATTCGGGACATCAACAAGTCCTTCTTTTTTTGAAAAACTTATAACCATAGGAACAAGAAATACCCCGAAAATATAGGCTATAATTGTTCCGATTATTTGTGAGTGTGCTAACTTAATAATTATGATGTGTCTCCTTTATATTTGAATTAGCTGTATAGCGGGTGTTTTTGACATAATTTCAAAGAACGTTCTCTCAAATTCTTTAATGCAATTTCATTATCTGATGAAAATACTGCAGATGCAATAATTTTTGCAACTTCTGTCATATCTTCTTCTTTGAAGCCTCTTGTTGTAACTGCAGGTGTACCGAGTCTGATACCGCTTGTAACAAACGGGCTTTGCGGGTCATTTGGTACAGTGTTTTTATTTGCGGTAATTCCGACAGCTTCTAAAACATTTGCAATGTCTTTACCTGTTTTGCCTGTTCTTCTAAGATCTAAGGTCATTAGGTGGTTTTCAGTCATTCCGCCTACGATATCAAGTCCTTCATCAAGTAAACCTTGAGCTAAAGCTTGAGCGTTTTTAACAATTTGTTGTGCATAAATTTTAAATTCAGGTTTTGAAGCTTCTAATAATGCAACTGCTTTACCTGCAATAATATGTTCTAACGGTCCTCCTTGAAGTCCCGGAAATACTGCTTTGTCAATTGCTGTTGCAAATTCTTCTTTGCACATAATAATTCCGCCGCGAGGTCCGCGAAGTGATTTATGAGTTGTTGTTGTGACAAAATCGCAATACGGCGCAGGTGACGGGTGAATTCCGGCTGCAACAAGTCCTGCGATATGAGCTATATCAGCTAATAATAAAGCTCCGACTTCATCTGCGATTTCTTTGAATTTTTTGAAATCAATAACTTTAGAGTAATTACTTGCTCCGCAAATAATTAATTTAGGTTTATGCTCAAGCGCCATTTGGCGAACATTTTCGTAGTCGATTTCGCCGTTTTCGTTAATCCCGTAGCTTTTCACATCGTAATATAAGCCTGAAAAATTAACGGGAGAACCGTGAGAAAGATGACCGCCGTTAGATAAATCCATGCTTAAAACTCTGTCGCCGGGTTTCATTGTTGCCATAAAGACTGCCATATTAGCTTGAGCTCCGCTGTGCGGTTGTACGTTAGCATGATCCATATGGAAAAGTTCGCATGCTCTTTTTTGTGCGATTTCTTCAATTACATCGATGTGTTCACATCCGTTATAATATCTTTTGTGCGGTTTGCCTTCTGCATATTTATTGGTTAAAACGCTTCCGCATGCTTCCATAACTGCATGTGATGTGAAGTTTTCACTTGCAATAAGTTCAATATTTTCCTGTTGTCTTTTAAGTTCTAATTCTATTTGCTGCGCAACTTGCGGGTCTGTTTGTTTTATATTTTCTAAATTCATACACTCTCCCTTTTTATTCTTAATTATACTTTATAATACTATTTGCGCAAGTTTGTTAATCTTGGTCGGTATCTTCGATTTTATCAGCTTCCGGTGGATAAGATTCTTTAAGTACATTAACTATATAATCCACATCTCTGGATATTTCGTAATATTTTTTTGCTTTTGAATCTATAATACAAGTATTCATCAGGCAGTTAGATGTTAGGTTAAGAACTTTATTTAATTCAGCCTGATCAGGAGATTCCATTGTACAGCCTTCGGATTCCGGATCATATTTAACTCTTAATTCTTCATGCAAGTCTTCCCAATTCTTGAATGGAATTACTTTATAATTAATCGTTTCATTTTCAAGTTTTTTTGTTAATTCATCATGAAAAATTAATCCTTCTTTCTTATCAAAGGTATGTGTATCATATCCGTAAATAAATATTGGCTTATCGGAATTATAAATGTTTTCGTATGCCTGATATTTTTTTGAAAGTTCCGGAATATCAGATGGCATGTTATGTTCTTCAGTAATATTAACCAAAGTACTAACAATAGCGAACTGTTTCATTGATTTATATCTGTTAAATGCTGATATTCCACTGTATAATATAATTATTGCAATAATTCCTGTTATGATTTTTTCATATTTGTTTAACTTCATTTAGCTCTCCATTTTTAAGAATTTATTTTTTAATTCCATAATTTTATTGTAAGAAAATTCTATATTTCCCTTTAACTCATCATCAATTATAGCTTTTTGATAAATTTTTTCAATTATGTTAATTGTTTTTTCATCTGAAAATCTGTAGATAAATAAATTTACTCCTGCTTTAATTGCCATTTCACAGGCTTCAACTTCACCAAAAGCTGAAACTCCTTTCATAACCATGTCATCAGAAATTATGACACCGTTAAATCCGAGTTTTTCGCGTAAATACGACAGAGCATTTTTACTTAATGATGTAGGGATAGGCTCTTTTTCAAAACAAGTGCAGTGAAGATGTGCAGCCATAATCATTTCTATCCCGTTATTTATTGCAGATTTAAACGGTTTTATATGGGTTTGTTCCATTTCTTGAAGGGGTAAATCAATTTTTGGCAGAGTCAGATGGCTGTCAGCATTCGCATCACCGTGTCCCGGGAAGTGCTTAACGCATGGGATTATGCCACTTTTACGATAAATTCCGGATACAATTTTTTCACATTTTATGACCTCATCAGGGTTTGAAGAAAATGCTCTTTCCCCGATTATAGGGTTATTCGGGTTTGTGTTGGTGTCTATACATGGGGCAAAGTTTAAATTTATCCCGTATGAAACAAGTTCTTGTGCAATTTCTTCTGTTTGAGCGGTTAAAAAGTCTTTACCTTTTTCACAGGCAAACTTTGCGGATAAATATTTTTTGCCGTTATGAATATTTTCTGTTCTTTCAACCCTTCCGCCTTCCTGATCTATTGATAAAAACGGAGGGGTTTTAGACTGATTTTTAATTTCTTTTGTCAGGTTTTTAAATTGTTCGGCTGATTGAATATCTTTTGTAAAAAATATTACTCCGCCAAGCCCTTCTTTCAAGGCTTGTTTGTAATTCCCGCCATCAAGCCCGAGAATAAACATTTGATATAATTTTTCTTTTAATTCTGTCATCTTAACCTTCGTAAACAAATTCGAAAACTTCTGTTAAATCAAGAAGATTACCGGATTTTATAACTTCTTGAATCTTTTCGTGAATTTTTTCTGATTCCTGAGCGGATGGAGTTTTAAATTCAGCCGGAAGCTTAACATCATCAGTTGTTTTTGTACCAACAAAACCGCAGTTTAGAGTTAGAAATTCCTTATAAAGTTCAAGAATTTTTATATGAAGCGGATTTATTTGGTAATCTGTGCCAAGGTAATATTTAATATCTTTTTTTAGACGGGTAAAAAATTCGATTGAATAATCAGCTTCTTCAATAGTTTCTTCTCTGTCGTATGTCCCGCCGATACAAGGATTACCGTCAATTTGTACATTCCCAAGAGATTTTATATAGACTGCCCAGAGTAAACTGCCAAGACAGAAACCTACGTTATTATCAACCATTCTTGTAATTTGCGGATAAAGCATTTTGAATTTCATTTTTCGCTGTCCAAGATTTTTGAACTGGTTTATACTTGCGTATAAGTATTCGGCACTTATTGATAAAATTGTTGTATGTTGGGCATAACCCGGGTCAAACAGTACTGATTCTGTCATTTTTATAATACCTCTGATTTCTTATTTTTACGTTTTAAAACTTTGTTTTGATATTTTTCATCATATTGAAATTTTGTTCCGTTAACGAAACTTTTCACGACACCTTTTGAGAAAGTTCCTCTTGCTGACCAGTATGAAGTGTGGGCAAAAAGTGCAGAACGTTTTGACCAGACACTTGAGTTATCGTAGATTACACCGGTTGGATTTTCTACATTTATACCAAGCCGTTCTTCCATTTGTTCTGTTGTAAGGTTTCTGCTTGACGGAAATCCAAGAGGATCTTCCCTAAAGTTAACAGTCAGAAAGTAGATTCCGTTTTCAAGAATATATTTAATCATATATTTGTTATAAAAATTAAGTTCGTAGTTTTCGTCTGCTAAATCCGAGTAAAACAATGGAATCGGGCTTGCAAAATTTACCACACCGCGCACATAACCTGATGGCGCGCAGTATTTATCAGTCATATCATCAAGATTAAGGTAATTTTCTTTAAGCTTTTCTGTATTTTGATTTAGTACCAGATGTCCTGTGTTAGACATTACTCCTAAGCTGTTTTTATCATGTGAAATAGCTGAAATACAAGTATTTTTTTTAGGGTTTTCTTTTACAAAATTTATAACTTCTTCATCTGCATTTAGTGCTGTAAATAATTTTCCCGGATTTATATAAGGCAGTTTATGGAGCATATATTGATAAGTTACAAAAGTTCCTGCGGAATATCCGTAAAGTATTACATTTTGATTTTTTGCGGCATCTTCTTTTACTTTTTCATTAAGTTCATCAAGAATAGGAAGCATGTTGTGAGTTTTTTGTACCCATATGGCATCGTGCATAAATTGGGTTAACAGGCTTCTTACTTCATATGCTAAAGTTGAACTTATTGCTTTTGAGATATTTAATCTGTCTTTTACAAAATCCAAATCTGTTTTGCTGTTGTAACCCCAGAAAAATATTTGCGGAGTTTCTTCGATTACCAGCTTGTTATCCTTAGTCCATTTTTTTATTGCAGAATTTTTTTCAAATTTCTTTTTCATCACAGGGTGAAGTTTGTTAACCCCTTTGATGTACCAGTCTTTCATTTTTTTGTCATTGTTGTTTGAACCGTTAATGTATAAAAAAGTAAGATTGGTGTCTTGTGCCGGAGTTGCAAGCTGTAGTGTTAAAATTGCTAAAATAGTTAATAAAATCTTTTTCATATTAAAGATTTTAACATAATAATATTTATTTTGCAGTTTTTAAAACATATCTTGCCGCCGCTGTTGCAGGTTCAACAATTCCGTCATGGAATCTGATCGGATATACGTCAGTGAGGTGTTTTGTATCATTTTTTACAATACAGGTTTTATTTGCATTTAGTGATTCTGAACCTTTAGAACAACTAACTTCTTTGTTTGGTAAATTCGTTCCGTTAACATCAATAAAACCATAGCACATACTTGTTCCGTTACCATCGGCAGATTCTGTTTTTATTGATGTACCTATCCTTAAACTGCATCCGTTATTTTGACCTAAAACATTGACAAATCCTATTATTATGCCGTCAGAGAGTACATATGCCATGTAATTTGATAATTCTTTTCCCTGAGCATTAAAGAAATATGAGTTTTCAATGTTGTAATTTTGTTGAGAACCTTTTTTATTTATTTTTATATCAGTAGCTTTTGTATAAAATGTTGCACCTGTTAATGTGCCGTTCAAAATTGCGCAAATAGTTTGAGTTTGTTCGGGGTTCTCATTTGCTGCGTTTGCTCCGCATTGTGCTGAGATACCTGCATAATCAAACCCGTATTGAGCTTGTGACATTCTTGCGGCTTGAGACAGAGTAGATATTGTTTTCTTTAAACGTGAACGATATTGTTGTGAGCGGGTGTTTGCAATAAGTGTCGGAATTGTCATAGCTGCTACGACACCGATTATACCAAGGGTGATTAAAACCTCAGCCAAAGTAAAACCCTCCTCGGCCGGAGTGGGCACTTTGCTACAAACCTTAGCACCTATTACATCAATCCACGACCTGCGGTGCTCAACCGGTGGCATAGCTACGTGTGTAGCACCTTCTGCTAAAGTAAAACCTTTTTTATACATAAAACCTCCTGAATATTAACATATAAAACAATATAAAAGCGTATATGCTAAATTATTAGCATGCATGCTAATAATTGTCAAATTGAAATTTCTTACCGTTAAAATATCTTTATGATAAAAATTAATCTCAGGGAATTGATGTGGGAAAAAAATATTTCTGCAGTTCAAATACAACGGGAAACCGGAATCCATGCAACAACTATTTCAAGGATTATAAATGGTAAACAGTCAAATCTTGGTTTGGAAACGCTTGATAAATTATGTACGGTTTTGGATTGTAAAATACAGGATTTAATTACATATGAACGTGTTAATAAGTAATTCTTTATGTTAAAATCTTGTTATGAAAGAATTTTTTGTTGGATTATTAGATTGGATTTATAAGAAGCGGTGCTATTTTTGCAAAAGTTCAAAAGAATCTGTGAAAATGTGTTCAAAGTGTTTTGATGAACTCGAATTTTTGCCCGCTGAAGTTAACCGAAAAGTCTTTAAGGCAGAAGTTTATTGTGCAGGGGTTTATTCTAAAAATCTGCAAAAAATGATTCGAGGGCTAAAGTATCACGGGCAGCAAGATTTAGCGTATTATCAGGCAAAATTTATGTGGCAGTACTGGCAGCGTTTGGGTTTTGAAGAGGATTTTCAAATCGTTCCCGTGCCGATTTTCCCAAAGCGCAAAAAGCAGCGTAAATATAATCATATGGAACTTGTAGCGCTTGAATTTGCAAAACTCTCAGGTTACGAGGTTAACTTTGATCTTATAAAACGTATTAAAGATACAAAACCTCAGTATAAATTGAAAAAGGTTGAGCGGATGGCAAATTTAGCGAAGGCTTTTGAGGTTAACCCTGAAAAACTTCTGCCTGATAAAGAAATTCTTATTATTGATGATATTTGTACAACGGGTTCAACATTTGAAGAGATGATAAAAGAGTTTAATAATATTGGTATTTATGATATAACTTGTTTTGCAACAACAACGCCATTTAATTAGATTTATGATAATAGCCGAATTTTCAAAATACTTACAGGAACATAATAATGAACTTCTTACTCGTAAAACCACACCGCTTAAGCTTTTACATGAGTGGCTTCGTGCTGTAATTAATAAAAATCCGAAAAATAATATTGATAAAATTGTGCATAAAGAGATTTTGTATTGCGAAAATAAAAACGGGGATTATCTGATTGTCGGAAAATCTGACAGCGGCAGGATTTTGGTTAGTGCGCTTATAAAATTTGCAAAAAGCTATGATAATTATAATCAGGCAAAGTGGATGGAGATTACAGAACGTTCGTTTCATGATTAATTGCCTTTTTTCATTATTTAAGAGGATTGAAGCTGAATTAAGATTTAATATAATATTTTATGGTTAATAATAGTTAAGGCAGTGAAGTTATGAGTGAATACAGTATTGGATTCTATGGTGATTTAACCACAGGCGAAAATTATCAGACCAAGTATGACCGTAATGCAAGAATTAATATATTAAGACAAAAAGGTTATGACGTACTATTTGAAAATGTTGAAATATTTTTGAATAAGTTTGATTTTAATATAGTTAATTTAGAAACTCCTTTGACTGATGTAACGACTTCAAGTATTGCTCAAAAGAAAAGGGTTTTGCACTGGGCTGATAAAGAAATTGTTCCGCAGTTGCTTAAGAAATATAAGGTATCAGCGGTTTCGCTGGGAAATAACCATATATTAGATTATGATATGCAGGGGCTTTTGGATACTCAAAATGCTTTAAAAAATGCAGGAATCGGATTTTTCGGCGCGGGTATAAATTTAGACAGAGCAAGTATGCCGCTTATTAAACGAATTTCGCTTTATGAAAAAAATATAAATTTGTATGTTATCGGCGGATATAAATATCACAAAGATTATGACAATGAATACGATTTTTATGCGAAAGAAACTAAATGCGGTGCGTTTTTATTAACTCCGGGAAGCGTTGAAAATTTAATCAAGACAATAAAAGAAAATGATAAAGATTCAAGAATAATTATGTTTCCGCATTTCGGATATGATTTGATGAAAAACACTAATTTGCAAATAGAGTATGCTCATCAATTTATTGATTATGGGGCAGATTTTGTAATTGGTCACGGCCCGCATTATATGAATTCAATTGAGATTTATAAGGATAAACCTATTTTATACGGTCTTGGTAATTTTGTTTTTCCTGCTAATTTTAGCGCTAAAACAGAACCGTATAATATGGTTGCTGAACTAAAGTTTTCTGAAATAGATAATCAAGTTCATTCAAAGATAAATATTTATCCGATTTATATGGATAATCATTCATTTAATCCGATTACAAGATTATTGAAAAAAGATGAATTGGATAAATTTATTGATTTATTGACAGAATATGATACAAGTGTGAAAGATAATATCATAATTGATTCATCATCAGATTTGATACGAATTGAATTTAATTATGAATAATTGATAAAAGAGGTATATATAATGGAACAAGAAAATAATAGACCGGTAATTTATTATGTAGTTACAAATAATCTTTCAAAAAGAATTGATGAATATATTTCAATGACAGGAGAACCTGTTTTATTTGTAGATAAAGATAAAGAATTATATAAACACAGTAATAAAAAACTTTTAGATAAGTATGAGGTTGTTTCAATAGATGAAGCGTTAGAAAGATATCCGGAGGCTGATGTTTGGGTAACTTACAGGGTTGCAACAAATACTGCTAAAATTTTGTTATCAAAAATGGCTCCTGAAAGAATTCACTTTTTTGAAGCTGACTTAGAATACAGGCTTGGCTGTAAATATCTCGGGCATTTTATCAGTTACAGAAAACATAATTTTTCACCGTGTTGTATTGTTAAGCAATACCCGATAATTCCTACATCAGGAACAATAAAAGAAAGAATTGATCATTGGACAAAATACTCAACCGAACTTATTGAAGATATCAGGCAGGGTAAGGAAAATGCTTGTTCTAAATGTCCTCACTTGCAGCCGGGATTTTGGTCAAAGAAAGTAAAATTAGATACTGTAAGTTTTGGTACAAACCAGCCGGGTGATGTTTGTAATTTTAAATGTATTTATTGTTTTGCAGAAAGCCAGTTAAAACACTTAAAAGATGATGAAGACGGGTTTACAACTTATGAAATTATCAAGCAATTATCAGAAATGCCGGAATTAGATAATTCTGATTTTAATATTAACCTTTCAAATGGCGAATTCTGTGCAAATAAAGATTGTGATGCGATTTTTGATATTTTGTTAAAAACAAAATGGAGAGTTTCATTTATCACTAACGGTTCTATATACAGAGAAAAGTTTGCGGAATTTCTAAAAACAGGCAGAGTAATAAAAGTTCAGACATCTTTGGATGCGGGCACCCGGGAAACTTATAAAAAAGTTAAGCAGGTGGATGCTTTTGAAAGAGTTGTTGAAAATATGAAAAAATATCCGTATAAAGATGTCAACTTTATTTTGAAATACATTTTCCTTGAAGATATAAATGATAATGAAGCTGATATTGACGGATTTTTTGAAATCGCAAAATCAGTTGGATGTAAAAGAATAACTATTTCAAGTGACTTATTTAAACCGCTCACTCCGAAAATGAGAGAACTTGCTCTTAGATTGATGAGAAAAGCAAAGCCTGAAGGAATAATTATTTCTGAAAATGGCAGTTATTTATGCGCAGATGATGCTGAATTTATCACAAAAAGTTTCGAAGAAATTCCGGCATGTGTTAGTGCTCCGATAAACAACGATTGTGAAAGATATACCGCAAATATTGTAAAATACGGAAACACAATTATTCGTGATAAGTCAAACACAGGACGAATTATCGGGAATGGCAAACTGATATTAAATCAAAAATTAATACCGGGTTCTAATGCTGAATGTATTGTTGCCTTAGGAGATAATTCTACTGTAAATGTTGAAGGTGAATTCAGGTTATATCCTGATACTCAATTAAGATTGAGAAAAAATGCGAAAGTAACATTGGGTTCAGGGTACGTAAATCAGGGTACAATTATTCATTGTGAAAATAGTATAACAATTGGCAGAAATGTTGCGATTTCATTTAATTGTTATATTGCGGATTCTGATTTCCATTCAATAATAAATAATGACGGCAAATGTTTGAATCCGAGCAAACCTGTAATTATAGGTGATAGAGTTTGGATTGGTCAGGGCGCTACAATATTAAAGGGTGTAACTATAGGTAACGGTGCAATAATTGCGGCAGGTTCTGTTGTAACAAAAGATGTTCCGCCAAATACTATGGTTGCGGGCAACCCTGCGGTTGTAAAAAAAGAAAATGTAAAATGGATTATGTAAAATCAGCATTGTTATAGTAACAAAATCTTTACCCAGTGTTAAGATTTAGCCATAAACTTTATGTTTATGCTATACTGTTATCAAGGAGTATAGACTGGAGGGAAGAGTATTGACTCAGCAAAACATGTTTGATCACGGGAAAATCGTTCCTGTAAATATAAGAGAAGAAATGAAACGTTCGTATATTGATTACGCGATGAGTGTAATTGTCGGACGTGCATTGCCGGATGTTCGAGATGGTTTAAAACCTGTTCACAGACGTATTTTATACGCTATGAATGAGTTGGGAATGTATCCAGATAAACCGTTTAAGAAATGTGCCCGTATTGTTGGTGAAGTTCTTGGTAAATATCACCCGCACGGTGACAGTTCTGTTTACGAAGCATTGGTTCGTATGGCACAAGACTTCTCAACACGTTATTTGATGGTTGACGGGCATGGTAACTTTGGTTCTGTTGACGGTGACGGCGCAGCTGCAATGCGTTATACAGAAGCCCGTATGCATAAAATTACCCAATCAATGCTTGCTGATATTGATTGTGAAACAGTTGAATTTGAACCTAACTTTGATGGTTCATTGCAAGAGCCTTCAGTACTTCCTGTAAGACTTCCGATGTTGTTATTAAACGGTGTTTCAGGTATTGCGGTTGGTATGGCAACAAATATTCCGCCGCACAATCTTTGCGAAGTCGTTGACGGTACAATTGCGTTGATTGATAACCCGAAAATTACTATTCCTGAACTTATGGAACACATAAAAGGACCTGATTTTCCTACAGCGGCAACAATTATCGGCTTAAACGATATTAAGCAGGCTTATGAAACAGGCAGAGGTTCAATCAAAATGTCTGCTGTTGCAGGTTTTGAAGAAATCGCAGGCGGCGGCGGACGTCAATCAAGAACTGCAATTGTTGTGACCGAAATTCCGTATCAGGTTAACAAAGCTTACTTAATCGAAAAAATTGCTGATTTGGTTAAAGAACAAAGAATTAACGGTATTTCTGATATTCGTGACGAATCTGACCGTGAAGGTATGAGAATCGTTATTGAACTTAAACGTGATGCTAAACCTGATGTTGTTAAAAATAACTTGTTCAAGTATACTCAGCTTGCAACAACATTCGGTGTAAATATGGTAGCGCTTTGCGGTAAACAGCCTCGTTTGATGAACTTATACGAAGTATTAAACGAATTTGTTGAACACAGAATCGAAATCGTTACAAGAAGAACTATTTTCTTCCTGAAAAAAGCAAAAATCAGAGCTCATATTTTAGCAGGTTTAATTATTGCACTTGGTTCAATTGATGAAGTTATTGAACTTATCAAAAAATCAAAAACAACTGATGATGCGCGCGAAGGTTTAATGAGCAGATTCGGGCTTGATGTTGATCAGTCAAATGCAATATTAGAAATGCAATTAAGACGTTTGACAGGTTTGGAACAAGATAAGGTTAAGGCAGAATACGATGAATTGTTGAAAAAGATTGCCGAATACGAATCAATTCTTGCAAGCCGTCAAAAAATTCTTGACATCATCAAAGCTGAACTTCTTGAAGATAAAGAAAAATACGGTGATGACAGAAAAACTCAAATTTTACCTGAACAAGGTGAAGTTACAATTGAGGACTTAACTCCGAATACTCCGATGGCTGTATTTATTACTCATCAGGGTTATTTGAAACGTATTTCACTTGATACATTTGAACGTCAAAACCGTGCAACACGCGGCAAATCAGGTATGAAAACAAAAGATGATGATGATATTCAACATTTCTTTACTGCAATGATGCATGATAAAGTGTTGTTCTTCTCATCAAAAGGTACGGTTTACAGCTTGAATGTTTATGACTTCCCTGAAGGCGGACGTCAGGCTAAAGGCTTGCCTATTGTAAATGTTCTTCCGATTGATCAGGATGAAAAGATTACAGCAGTTGTTCCGGTAAGTTCATTCTCTAAAGACTTGAATCTTATTATGCTTACTAAAAAAGGTAATATCAAGCGTATTGAACTTGATAACTTCTCAAATATCAGACGTAACGGTATTATTGCGATTGGTTTGGATGAAGGCGACAGCTTATGTTGGGTAAAACTTGCAACTTCAAAAGATGAAATCATTATTGGTACATCTTGCGGTATGGCAATTAGATTCCCGATTCAGGATTTAAGACCGTTAGGCAGAAGTGCGCGTGGTGTAATATCAATGAAATTACGTACAGGTGATGAAATTGTAGGTTGCGACATTGTTCCGCAAGATTACGATGCTGACTTGCTTGTAGTAACATCAGACGGGTTTGGAAAACGTACAAAATTATCTGAATTCAGAACCCAAAACAGAGGCGGAATCGGCTTGATTGCAACTAAATTTAAATCAAGTGCTTCAAGACTTGTAGCATTGACTATCGTAAGAGATTCAGATGATATTATGATGGTTACTGCAAACGGTGTTGTAACTCGTTTGAATGCCGGTTCAATTTCACAGCAAGGACGTCCTGCAACAGGTGTGAGAGCTCAGAACCTGAACGATAACGATATGGTTTGTTCTGTTAATAAAATCATCAATCCTGATGAAGATGATGTAACAATTAAATCTACACCGTCAGAACAGGCAGAAGCACCGGCTGAAGATATTCAGCAGACCAGCTTGCTAGATGAACAATAAGTTATAATGGCGGAGATTTTTAAATCTCCGCCTTATTATTTTAAAAGGTATGACTTGGAAATAACCGGAAACTAATATTTACCCCTTCCAAGGATAACTTTTATCGATTTTCCAGCCTGCGCGTCGGATTTTTTCTGCACAATACATGCCATTACCGTTTGGCTTACAGTCATTATTAATTTCTTTATCAGTCTTTTCGTGTCCTGCAAAAGCTACGAATCCGCCCTTTTCTCCATCAGTTCCACGGGTTAATATGAATACATCTTTTCCTAGTTTATTAGGCGGAGCTGCGCCATTAATATCAAGAGTCATATTTGTAGAAGCTGCAGAAAAACTACCATCACTGTTTTGGGCTTTTGTATATATTATATAAAGAAAACCATCTGCAGTATAAAAATTTGCTCTAAAATTCCCGCCAGCTCCGAATGCTGTAACTTTTTTATTTTGTAAGTTAATATAAGGATTTCCATTTTTATATCCGCAAGTGTCGGTACAAAGGTGTGCAGCTTTAATATATGGAGCCCAAAATTTATTAAAATATTCTGGAGCTCCCAGTTCAAAAGCTTCCTGCCTGTCAGCTTCACCAACATCATCATATGCCAATCGATAAGCTTGATTCATAATTCCTAATGCTCGTTGAAGTTTGGCAACTGTTTGTTTTTTTTGCTGTTCTGCAATTAATGTCGGAATGGTCATTGCTGCTACAATTCCGATAATTCCCAAAGTAATTAATACCTCAGCTAAAGTAAAACCTATTTTTTTCATATTATAATCCTTACTTTACTATTCAAATACGAATAATTAAATTTAAATACGATTAATAATATAAATTATTTTAAACTAAATGTCAATAGAAGTTATAATTATTCTATTATGAATGAAATTAAGGCAAAAATTAAAATGCTTGTTATATCTCGGGGAATGACGCTGAAATCTCTTGCTGAAAAACTTACTGTGTTAACAGGAGAGGAATATTCTTATAACAGTCTTTTGGGAAAATTAAACCGAGAAAGTTTATCATTAAAAGAAGCAGGATATATTGCTAAGATTTTGGACTATAAAATAGAATTTATTAGTATAAAATAAAGGAGAAAAAGTATGAAAAAACACACTATGAATGAAATTCGGGGGGGGGTAACTTTTACTGCTCCTTAGGTTTTACACTGGCAGAGGTATTAATAACTCTTGGGATAATCGGCATTGTTGCGGCGATGACAATACCGACTTTAATGACAAAGATTCAAAAGCGTAAACTTGAAACACAGCTTAAAGAAACATATTCTGTAATTCAACAAACTATGAAAGCTGCAGAAGGTGATGGGGCAAATTTTCAGACAGCATTTCAAGATGGTTCTAATGAAGTAATGAAAGAATGGTTTGAAGAATTTATTCAGCCACATTTAAAAACAGAGTCAGTATGCTATAACAAAGCTGGCTGCTGGCATAAAAAAGGTGAAGCAAAACTTTTGAATGGTGCTTTACAAAATTGGGAACAACAATCCGGCTGGGGAATAAATACTATAACTTTTACTATTGCAAAAGGTGCCTGGTTTAATATGGACGGACATTCTGTTAGTAGATGCAATTCAATGTTCGGAATAGATACAAATACTCAATGTCTTGTAATTTATTTTGATATAAACGGTGCAGATAAACCGAATATTTTAGGCAAAGATATTTATACTGTTGTACAAACTGAAAAAGGGCTTTTACCTGCCGGTAGTGACAGGACAAAAGCTCAGGTTAATCAAAATTGTAATACCGGTGACGGGCATTTTTGCCTGCAAAAAGTTATAAATGACAGTTTTACTATTTCTGAAAAAGTTTTAAAAAGGTAATATATTCTTTACGCACGGTTTGATTTATGTTAATATGTTCTGGCATAGTTAATAAGGAGAGAAAAACATGGCAGATGCGAAAATTTTAGCAACAATCGAAAGAAGTGATACAGAACAATTACAAATTTCTGTTAGTGAATATAAAGGTAGAAGCTATCTTAATATGAGAATATTTTACACAACTGATGAAGGTGCAACCTGGCTTCCTACTAAAAAAGGTGTAACTTTTTCACCAGACCAGTTGGATTTGTTAACAGAAGCTATTGAAGAAGCTAAACAAGAATTTATGGCAGCTGAGGAAGCGTAGGAGCTGTCACGTGACAGAAGAAACTGTACAAACAAATTTATTTGAATTACCGGCTCGCAAGCTTACGTTAAAAAAGCATGAGCCGGCTTCTCTTATGCATGAACATACTTATGCGGTATGCCTGGTGAATGTTAAAGCGCTTGGGGTCAAAACTTTTAGTTATATTATTCCGCCTGAAATGAGTGACAAAATCAAAATTGGTCAGGCTTTACTTGTCCCTTTTGGCAGGCAGGGGCTTATTAATGCGTTTTGTGTAGGGTTTTCGGATTACCTGCCGCCTGAAATCAGGGCAAAACGGGTTGCAAAAATTCTTGATGAAACCCCGCTGTTTTCTGTTGAATATTTAAAACTTCTGGAATGGGTCGCAAATTATTATTGTACAGATTTGATTACTGTTTTGAATACTGCAATTCCGTTAAAACTCATTGAAAAATCACTGAAAACCGAACAATCAATAATTTTTGTTAAAACAGACGGCGCGACAAAACGCCAATTGCAGGTTTTAGAGGTTTTACAGGCGCAGGGTAAAATGCCGTTAATTGAGTTTGAAAAACTGGCAAAAACAACCCGCGCAACAGTGAAAAAACTTGAAGCTCTCGGCTGTGTAAAACTTGTGACAGAACAGGTTTACCGCAATCCTTTAGATATTTTAAAAATTGATAAAAAAGAAGATTTGTTTGAATTATCTGAAACCCAGCAAAAGGTTTATGAAGGGATTTCAAAACAAATAAAAAATGAGATTTGTCCTCAGATTTTACTTCACGGGATTACTGCAAGCGGCAAGACAGAAGTATACTTTAAACTGATTGATGATACAATAAAATCAGGAAAGAATGTTTTGTTTTTAGCGCCTGAAATCGCACTTGCGTCTCAATTAACAAAGCGTTTAGCGCGAAAATTTGGCACAAAAGACGTTGCGATATGGCACAGCAGTATTTCAGAAGGTGAGAGGTACGATGTTTGGCAAAAACTTTATAATGATGAGATAAAAATCCTTGCCGGCGCGCGTTCTGCCGTGTTTGCGCCGCTTAAAAATGTCGGGCTTATAATTATTGATGAGGAGCACGAAGGAGCATACAAACAAACCTCGCCAGCTCCCCGTTATGATGCGCGGCTTGTGGCAAGAAAGCTTGCGGAATTTAATTCCTGTCCGCTGATTCTGGGTTCGGCTACACCTGATATTTCAAGCTATTACCGTGCTGTTAACTCAAACCACCTGTACGAGATGCTTAAACGCTACAATAACGCGAAAGTTGCGCCGGTTACGGTTATTAATATGCAAGAATACGGACGTGCGGCTTATAAAAGCTTGATTTCAAAGCCTTTGCAGACAGCAATAAAAGAAACTCTTGATAATAAACAGCAAGTAATTTTGCTGATAAATCGCCGTGGGTTTTCGACTTATACCCAGTGTCAGGGCTGCGGACACGTAATTGAGTGTCCGAATTGTGCGATTCCGATGATATGGCACGCGAAAGACAATATGCTAAAATGCCACTATTGCAATCATGTTGAATATTTTCCAGATGTCTGTCCAAACTGCGGGTTTGACGGGTTGAAAAATTCCGGCACAGGAACCCAAAAAGTTGAACAGTACATAAAAGATTTGTATCAGGGTTACAATGTTGAACGAATTGACAGTGATATTTTAACCCGCAAAGGTGAACACATCAGACTTTTGGAACGCTTTCAGCGCGGTGATATTGATATTCTGGTCGGAACCCAGATGATTGCAAAAGGTTTGGATAACCCTAACGTTACACTTGTCGGGGTAATTTCTGCGGATGCAAGTTTTAATCTGCCGGATTTTAGAGCATCTGAGCGAGGTTTTCAGCTTTTAACACAGGTTGCAGGACGTGCAGGACGCGGAGAATTCAAAGGACGTGTGCTTTTCCAAACTTACAATCCTGAATACTATGCGCTTGAAAGTGCAAAATCTCAAAATTATTCAGAGTTTTACGAAAAAGAAATTAAATCGCGTGAGGATTTCGATTATCCGCCGTTCAGCCAGATTATCAGATTAATTTTGAGTTCACAAAACAACTTTCGCGCAGAAAAAGCCGCGCAGGAAATTGCACTGAGGCTTTGTACTATGATTGAAAAATTTGGGTTTGGCGAACGGCTTGAAGTGCTTGGTCCGACACCTTGCGTAATCGAGCGTATAAACGGTTATTACAGATTCCAGATTCTTATTAAAAATAAACTGGAAGATAAAGGACATCAGTTTGTTTCAAGCTTTTTGAATAAGATTACCGCGCCAAAAGATATTAAAATGACAATTGATGTTGATCCGCTGGATATTTTATAGATTCCGACTCAGACCCGAATGACGGTTGTATAAAATAAACTAGAATTTCTTTAACTTCGCATATGATGCGTCCATGGCTTTTTTACCAAGTTTGCCAAAGTCGATTGTGTACATTACGCTTTCTCCGACATTTAGTACGTCTGTAATGTGACCGATTCCCATCTTGTCGTGAAAAACGCGCTGGCCGACTTCAAATGTATCTTCAATAAATCTGCTCTGTTCTCTTTCACGTTCTTTTTGTTCGGCTTCAAGACGTTGTGCTTCTTGTTTTTGACGGCGTTCTTCCGCCATACGCTTAATCGCATTGTCTTTCATAAAAGCATCAATTCTTTCTTGTTCGCGTTTTTTATTTGCGGCAGATTTTACAAGAATTGTTCGCTGTGGTGTACGGTTTGAAGTCGGTTTTTGATAAGTCGGACGGCTTTGATTTGTTGAAGTTGATGAAGCGAGTCCGCGGCGCTGAGGTGCTACAAAATTTGAGCCAAATCCTGTTGAAGGTTTAATATAACCGTCAGAATCTGATTTTGCTTTAGCGGTTGTTACAGCGCTTCTGAATGTTGATTCACGGCTCAATCTGCCTTCTGATTCCATTGACTCAATCAGATTTGCAGGAATTTCTTCAATAAATCTTGACGGGTTGTAGTAGCGGTATTCCCCCCAGGTTTGGCGGCGTTTTGCTGATACTAAGTATAACTTTTCTTCAGCACGAGTTACCCCTACATACATAAGTCGGCGTTCTTCTTCAACTTCGGAATTTGATTGAAGCGTACGTTGGCTCGGGAAAATTCCCTCGTCCATTCCGGCAATAAATACAGTCGGAAACTCAAGACCTTTTGCCGCGTGGAGGGTCATCATTGTAATGTTATTTGTTTCGTTTTCCATTGAATCAAGGTCAGATACAAGTGCAACTTGCTGTAAGAATTCGCCAAGCAAATTATCTTCTTCTTCCGGGACAAATTCTTCTGCTACGTTTACAAGTTCCTGCAAGTTATTTATATCATCCTGAAAATCCGGATTAGTTGCGGCTTTTGATTGTAATTCCGCTAAGTAGCCTGATTTTTCAATAACAAGGGTTACAAAATCTTTCAGGCTGTATGCGCTTTGAGCATCTTTAAATTTTTGAATTAAGTTCGCAAAATCTTTTAATTTTGAACGTGTTTTTGGTGCAATTTCAGAATCTTCGCAAATTTTAATTGCCTCAAACAGGCTTATGTCTTTTGAATTTGCAAAGTCAGACAGATTTTTTACTGTTGTGTCGCCGATTCCGCGTTTTGGAATATTTATTACGCGGCGCAAACTTTGTGAGTCATCTGTGTTGTTGATTAATTTTAAATAGCAAATTACTGTTTTAACTTCTGCACGGTCATAGAATTTTGTACCGCCGTAGATTCTATATGGTACACCTGTTGCCATACAAGCTTCTTCTAATGCACGTGACTGGTTGTTGGTTCTGTATAGAATTGCAAATTGATTATAGTTACCTTTTGCGGTGCGTTTAATATTTGAAACAATGTAATTTGCTTCATCGGTTTCATCTGCTGCGATGTAATAGCTTAATTTTTCACCTTCACCTTTGTTTGAATACAGAACTTTTTCAACACGTTCGTCGTTGTTTTCAATTACTGCGTTTGCGGCGTTAAGGATACAAGCTGTTGAACGGTAATTCTGTTCAAGTTTAATCAGTTTTGTTTTAGGGTAATCCTTTTGGAAATTCATAATGATTGTAAAATCAGCTCCGCGCCAGGAGTAAATTGACTGATCGACATCACCTACAACACATAATGAACGTTCATCAGGAACATCTTTTGAAAGATTTGTATAAAGCATATTAACAAGGTTATACTGTGCAAGGTTAGTGTCCTGATACTCATCGACCATAATATGCTGGAATCTTTCGTAATACTGACGGCGGACTTCTTCGTTTTGTTCTAATAATTTAACTGTCAGCATCAGCATATCATCAAAGTCGATGGCGTTATTGTTGTTTAATGCTTTTTCGTATTCTTCGTAAATTGATGCAATTCTTTGGGATTTAAAATCTCTTGCGTAAGTTGCAAAAGTTGTTGCATCCTGCATTTTGTTTTTTGCATTTGAAATTACTGTTTTAACAAGCTTTGTAGGATAAACTTTTTCATCAAGATTAAGCTTTTTGATTGTTCTTGTAATTATTTGATTGGTGTCTGAATCATCATAGATTGTGAAATTTTTATCTAAGTTTTTGCCTGTTGCAGTATTATATTTGTCGATATTTTCACGTAAAATTCTTCCGCAGATTCCGTGGAATGTACCGACCCACATATATTTAACTGTATCTTCTCCGATAATTTTACCGATACGTTCTTTCATTTCTTTAGCTGCTTTGTTGGTAAATGTTACGGCTAAAATATTTCGCGGGCGCACACCCTGACGAATCATGTATGCAATTCTTGTGGTTAAAACCTTTGTTTTACCTGAGCCTGCACCTGCTAAAATCAATAGCGGACCTTGTGTTGTTTGTACAGCTTCCTTTTGTTCCTTATTAAGATTTTCTAATAGATTTTCCATGACCTCTTCCCAAATCAAAAAAAATATGATATAATACAGCATAGTTGAAAAATGTAATTAATGCAATTAGAAGGTAAACAAAAAATGACAGAAAGTGATAAGGAAATTTTATTAAGCGCAGATGAAAACAATCAAGATGTACAAAAGATTGTTGTTCCTATTGATGATGATATGGATACAGTAAAATCTGATTCTCCAAATACAGTTGATGAATTGGCAATGGAACTTGCGACTATTAAACAATCAGCAAAGAAAATTGCAATTATCGGAAGCCGTAATCTCCCTATCACACACCAGCAAATGATTGAAACTCTTGCTACAGCTCTTGTTATGCAAGGTAATACAATTATTACATCCGGCGGTTCTTCAGGAACAAATGCTGCTGCAATCCGCGGAGCAATGAAAGCTAATCCTGATAAATTATGTGTTATTCTGCCGCAAACTATCGGTCAGCAGCCGTCTGATGTTCAAGATCAGTTAATCGGTGTTCCTAATATTATTGAACATTCAGACCGTGCTATGATGACTCTAGCTGATGCTTCACGCGTTTGTAACAGAGAAATTATTGATGAATGTAATCAATTAATTTGTTTCCTTTCTCATACAAGCAAAACTCTTCATAATGCCGTTCAATACGCAGAAGAAGGACATAAAGTTATTACAGTATTTTATCTGGATTAATCGGGTTTTCTTTATGAGTGATAATTTAAAAAAATTAACAGGCAAAAATCCTAAAGATTTTGAGCCTGTAGCTTATAGTCTTATAAATAACTCCGATACCGAACTATTTCGCGAACTTGTTGAAAAAGATGATTTTCTCTTCGATTTCGTAAAACAAAATGTTGCTTTTAGACTTGAAAAAGTTTGTAATGAATCAAATTTCCTTAACCTATTGAACTTTTTAAAATATTATTCTCCAGCATATGAAGATTTTATTATTTCAACTCTTGTAAAATATGCTGACGAAGATTTGACCGATAAAATGCTTGAATTATTTGAAAATGGCTCAGATAATGAAAAAACATATTGCGCAAAATATTTTTCCTATATTCAAGATCCGCTTTCATTGGATTCCCTAAATAAAAACGCGTATAGTGAAAATCCAGCACTTGCTTCAAATTGCGCTTCAACTTTAGGGGTTTTGAAAGATGAAGAATCCTATAATAAAGCGATCTCAATGCTGAATTCTGATGATGAATTTACCTGTCTTGATGGAGTGAAATTCCTCGTTTCTTATGGTAATAAAAACGCGGTTGGGTTTATTATTGATGCGGTGAAAAAATCTTCTATGGCAGAAAATATGGCAGGTGAATTACTATATTTGACAGACTTATTTACTGTTTATAAAAATGACCAACGCGAAGGATTGTTTATTGCAAATCTTATTATAAACGGACTTGGCGAAATCCTGGGACTTGCTCAGGTTTTTGATTTTCAGCTTTATGAATTTTTAGAAACGGTTATGAAGTCGCCAAAAACTTCGGCTTCTGCCGCAGTTTTACTAAATGCTGCAGATAAATTTGAAACACTGACTGAAAATGATGAATATTTGTTTGATGAAACAAAAGAAACCAAACAAGAAATTCAGGATATCAAAAAACTTTTATCCGGAATTGATATGAGTGTTTTGTACGGGTTGGTTGATGAAGAATTAAATGAAAAAAGTGAATTTGTATTTACGGCACTGGATTTTACAGAAAACGAAGAAAGTATGAGAATGCTTTTAAAATCTTCAAATCCTGCAGTTGTAATTAAGGCTCTTGAGGTTTTGAAGCAGTTCGAATCACTTACACCGGATGATAAAACTACTGCGTTAAATTCTGTTAGTGATGAAAATATTAAGAATGTTATAATGGCAATATAGGAGAATAGCTTATGCGTTATATTATTACTCAGGAAAGAAACAATGTGCCGGCAGGTTTTAGGAATCTGTCTGATGATGAAATCGCAAAAGATTTTTTGAAAATGGATGTTGATAAAAGTTATTTCATTTCAAAAAATGAGTGGATGTTGAATTTTATAAAATTATTGGGTAATGATTTAGCATCTTTAGAAAAAGATGGACCAGATTCTCTTATGACAAAAATCCGTGAATTATCTGATGAATTTGATAAATATGATTTAGATGGAAATAAATATATTGATTATATAGAATATAAAAATTTCTTATCAGATAATATTTACATTTCGGAATAATTTATAACATGAATGAACATCCCCAACCTGAACCATGGATACAATCATTAACATAATTATCCTTGGTTAAATGTGGAGTTGAGTTTGTTCCATTCTTAGTACAACTATTTGGAATAATAGTTGTTTTATTATTGGCAAAACCTGTATACGGGCTTGTTGCCCCATCTGTAAAATACATAAAATAAATATCCCTGCCAATAGTATTTGGACCTTTTATACCGTTAACATCTACAAATACCTGCTTGTAACAGTTAAAATTTACCATACTTCCGTTCATTAGGGTATAAGTAAGTGGTATATAACCTGTATTTAAATCCTGTTTTTCTTTCTGCTTGTTATACCAGTTATGCTGGTAATCCCAATATGTAGTTCGGGAATTTTTAGGCCACTCTCCAGAGTTGCCATATTTTATATCTTCGGTAACTTCGTCACATTTTATTCCGGAAGTTTGTACTTTCATATACCTTTGAAGCTTGCAAAAATATACAGGCATTTGAACCCAATCAATCGAAGTATAGGTTTCTTCAGTGTCATTGTATACTAATTTCATTGCTTGGCTTATGTCTGATATTGATTTTTTATATGCGGCTCTAAATTGTTTATCCTGTGTATTTGTTATAAGCGCCGGTATTGTTAATGCTGCAACAATACCTATTATGCCTAAAGTTATCAAGACTTCTGCCAGTGTGAAACCTGTGCTTTTCATAAAACCTCCATGATAAAAAGTTTTTATTGTTTATTACAATATATATATTGTAATAAACATATAATAAATTGTAGAATAAGTTTTGTCAAGTGATTAGAATTTTTCTATGGATAAAAAAGAAATTTTAAAAGAATTTGGCAGAAATTTAAAAGCTGAGCGAAATCGAGCGGGGTTATCTCAAGAGCAGCTTGCTGAAAAAATCGGGGTTTCATATGGGCAGGTTGTTGGAATGATAGAACGAGGCGAAACAAATACATCATTATCTGTGATTGTTGGAATTATGAATGCTTTAGATTTAGATTTTGATAAGTTATATGATAGAAAATTATAAAAAAAGGCGGCTTTGAAATTTTTCAAAGCCGCCTTTTTTAGTTAAAAACTAAGCTTAAGCTGCAGTTTGAGTTTTTTTACCTTTTCTTTCTTCCCAGAAATCAACAATCATACTGCAGAAGAATATACTTGAATAAACACCAACGATTACACCTAACATCATTGCTAAAACGAAGTCTTTTGTAGTTACTCCGCCAAAGAAGTATAATGCTGCAAGTGTTATAAATACTGTCAATGAAGTATTTATACTTCTTGCAAGTGTTTGGTTAACTGAAGCGTCAACGATTTCTCCGAATGTCATTTTCTTACCGTAATATCTTAAGTTTTCACGGATTCTGTCAAATGTAACGATCGTGTCATTGATAGAAAAACCGATGACTGTTAATATTGCGGTTAAGAATAAACCGTCAATCTGAACATCGCAGAATATTCCAAGTAATGAGAATATACCAGTTACAAATAAGACATCGTGTACAAGACCTAAAATGGCCGCAACCGCATATTCAAACTTAAATCTTAGTGAAATATAAACAATCATACCTAGAATTGCAAGTGCTAAGGCAATTAAAGACATTTTGAATAATTCTTTACCAAGAGTCGGACCGACAGATGATACTTGAATAAGTTCAGCATCTTTATATTCACTTTTTACTGTGTTTGTAATTTGTTCAGCAGTTTCAGAACCTTCATCGATAAATTTAGTTCTGATAGAAATTACTGATTTAATATTGTTATTTTCAGCAGTCGGGTTAACGTTAAGAATTTGGATATAAGGGTTTTGGACACCTATTTTATCTAAATCTTCTCTTGTTTTAGATACTGCTTCGTTATCTATTGTTTCCGGAACACCGTATTGAAGAATTGTTCCGCCTGTGTAGTCAATACCAACTTTAACAGGAGCGTGTGTCGGGTAAGTTACCATTGAATAAATCATTGCGGCAATTCCCGGTAAAAGTAAGCATGCGGATAATACCATCCAAAGAATTCTGTATTTTACAACATGCACTGTTTTATTGAAATTAAACATTTTATATTTACCTCAACTTTCCTAGTCTAAAACTCCGAAACGTGCTTTTTCACGTTTGGTTTCTTGTACTTCATAACCTTTTCCGATTTCGTCTTTAGATAGACCGAATAATGCAGGATATTTTAATTCTCCTGTACCAAAGATTAAGTGCATGAAGTTTTTAGTAACTGTAATTGCTGTAAACATTGAAACAATTACACCAAGAGCAAGTGTTAAAGCAAAACCTTTAACAACGCTTGTTCCTAAGAAATACAGGATTACGCAGGCAAGAACTGTTGTCATGTTTGAATCGAAAATACTTGTAAATGCTCTGTCAAAACCTGAATTTATTGCAGTGAATAAGTTTCTGCCTGCTTTCAATTCTTCTTTAGTTCTTTCAAAAATCAGAATGTTAGCATCAACAGCCATACCGACAGACAGGATGAAACCTGCAATACCGGCAAGAGTTAATGTAACCGGAATAATTTTGAATAATGAGAAAAGTATTAAAGCATAGATTACAAGTGCAACGTCAGCAATGAAGCCAGGTAATCTGTAGTAAAATACCATAAATATCATAACAAGTCCGATACCTAAAATACCTGCAAATTTTGATTTTTCGATACTGTCAGCACCGAGTGTCGGGCCGACTGTGTTTTCCTGAATAATATCAGATGGTACAGGCAGTGCGCCGGCATTAAGAAGGTTAACCATTCTTTCAGCTTCTTCGTATGCAAAACCTGATGAACCGCCGGAAATTTCAGCACGTCCGCCAAAAATTGCTTCTCTGATTACCGGTGCTGAGATTTCTTCGCCGTCAAAGAAAATTGCCATTTGTTCACCAACTAATTTTTGGGTTAGTTCGGCAAATTTTGTAGCGCCTTTTCCGTTGAATTCAAGAGAAACTGTCCACTGACCTGTTTGATCAGAACCGATTGATGCTGATTTTAAGTCTTCACCGGTTAAACCTGTAGATTCCCATAATAACATACCTTTTTCATCTCTTGCCGGTTTTTTATTGGCATCAAATACAGGCTGTTTGAATTCTAACTGTGCAGTTTTGCCTAAAAATGCTTCAGCTTCTTTAAGGTCTGTTACGTTAGGAATTTCAACAATAAGTCTTTTGTCTCCGACTTGAGCAACGCTTGTTTCGGATACCCCTAATTTGTTTACACGGCTTTCGATTGCATATTGTAAACGATTCATAACTTCAGGAGTAATTTTTCTGACTGAATCTGTAGTTTTTGCTTCAAGCATAATTCTTGAGCCGCCTACAAGATCAAGTCCGAGTTTTGTCGGTTTTTTGTAGATTGTAAAGACACATGCTATGACAATTGCTACAATTACCCAAAACATAATAATCTTGTTTTTCAATTTTTTACCCTCTTATATGTACTACTTTTACTGTTTTTATTATGATGATAAGTCAAAGTTGATAAAAATGAACTAGCCTTCATTGCTTAATTCTGCTTTAACACTATCAATAACTTTGCATAATTCAATTCTTTCTTCTTCAGATAACTTAGCTAAAGGTTTTCTTACATTATCGTGAATGAGACCTTTGTAAGCTAATGCGGCTTTAACAGGAACCGGGTTAGGCGCCATAAATAATTTTCTGAATACCGGATAAAGTTTTTTGTGCATATTTCTTGCTGCAATTAATTCACCTGATTTAAAGTTTCTAATCATTGATTTAATTTCAGAACCGAAAATGTGAGAAGCAACAGAGATAACTCCGTGAGCGCCTAATGACATCATCGGAAGTGTTAAGCTGTCATCACCTGAATATATAACAAAGTTTTCAGGACATTGCATTTTTAACTCTGTTACTTTATCCATATCAGGGAAGCTTTGTTTTAAACCTACGATGTTATTATATTTTTCTGCCAGAAATGCAACTGTTTCAGGAAGCATATTAACCCCTGTTCTGCCCGGAATATTGTATAAAATAATTGGTAAATCAGTGCTTTCAGCAACAGCTGAAAAGTGTTCAATCATACCTTTCTGGTTCGGTTTGTTATAGTATGGTACAACTGATAAAATTGCATCCACTTCTTCTTTTTGTGCAAATTTTGTGTATTCAATAGCAGAAGCTGTAGAATTCGAGCCTGCGCCAAGAATAATTTTAGCCTTGTTTGCAACTGCTCTTTTTACGGAATTTACCAGTTCAATTTCTTCTTCGTTAGTTAATGTAGGAGATTCTCCTGTTGTCCCGGCGACAAGAATAGCGTCACTTCCGGAACTGATTAAATGTGCTGCAAGAGATTCAACTTTATCGTAATCAATAGCGCCTGATTTTTCCATAGGCGTTACCATAGCTGTAATAACTTCTCCGCAATCATATCTTAGTGCCATATATATATCCTCTTCCCTAATCTATAACACATTAATTATAGTACAAAAGTAATAATAGTGTGTAAATATTAAGATATTTAATTATTACGGCAGAAAATTTTATTTTGTAATCTTTTGTGCTAAAATTTTGAATATGAAATGGAATGATTTACCGAAGAAAAAAAGGTTATATGCGGCTGCATTATTGACTATCGGAGGGATATTAGCCTGGGCTTTTATTACTGCCGGTATTATTACACATGATTTTAACCGTAAGCAGCTGGAATCCCGTGGAGATGAACAGGAAGCTGTTGTAAACGGTATAATTTTGACTGAAACAAAAGATGATCAAAAATACTGGGAAATATACGGCGAAACCGGGAAATGGGACAGCTCAAACGGGGTTGCTCAGTTAAATAAAGTTATCGGTAATTTCTATAAAGATAATGAAGTTTCGATGAGTTTTGAATCTTCAAAAGGTACTTATAATTCTAAAGAAGGTGATATAACTCTTCATGAAGATACTTTTATTGTCTTAAAAGACGGGATTACATTAAATGCCGATAAGCTTCACTGGATAAATTCGCACACACCTATTGTGGCAGAAGGGCATATAAAAATTCAAAAAGGAAAAGAATTACTCTCAACTGCGGATAAAATCGTAATCAGTCCGGAGTATGACAGTTTTAAAATAATCGGAAACACTGTTTCAAAAGTTTATGAGGATAAAAAATAGTATGAAAAAGATATTACTGGGATTTGTATCGTTAATTTTATTGGCGGGGCTTGGTGTTCAGGCATCAGACTTGATTATTGAATCTAAAAACCAATCGTTTAACGAATCTGATAATAAGATTAAATTCAACGGGAATGTAAAAGTTACTGTTGATGATTTAAAGGTTGTTGGTGACAGTGCGGATGTTAATGTTACAAACGATCAAAAACTTGATACTGCAACTTTTTACGATAAACCTTATGCTTTTGAAATTAAGAAAAATAAAAAAAGAGAAGTTAAAGCAAATATCTTGAAAGTTTCTTTGATTACAAAAATTATCAGAGCGGAAGGTGACACTCAATCAATTGTATTTGAAGGTAAAACTCCTGTTGTTGTAATTAACGCGGATGTTCAGGAATACGATACAAAAACCGGAGTTATGACTGCAACCGGTGCTGTTACTATGCTTTATAAAGATATTGAAACCTTCTCGAACGGAGCACAAATTACAACTGATAAAAACGGAGATTTAAAACGTCTTGTACTTTCCGGTAATGCTAAAGTTAAGCAGGAAAATAACGAATCATATGCTGATAAATTTGTATATGAAGCATCAACAGGAAACTTAACTGCATATGGCAATACAACATCAAATGCAGTTATGGATGACGGTTCTAAATTAGTATTAAAATCAAGTTATCAGGAATACAATCAGAAAAAATCAATATTTAATGCCAGCGGTAATGTAAGAATATGGTATCAGGATTACTATGCGGCAGGACCTAAGGTTACATTGTACCCGACTCCGGGCTCAACTAAACCTAACGAAGCATATTTTACAGGACGTTCAAGTATAACTCAAGGTGTTCGTACAATCTATGCTGACAAAATTAAAATGACAATGACTCCAAAAAGCTTTGATGCTCAAGGCAACACAAGAACTGTTATTAAAAATATCGGTTCAGGTTCAGACGACAATGTAACATTAGGTTTATAGGGAATTAACAATGCAGGAAAAGATTGATAAAGCGATAGAATGTTTTAAGAAAAAAGACTGGAATGGTGCAATTGATTTATTTACATCAATTCTGGAAGTAGAAACTGATAATGCAGAAATTTATAACAACTTAGGTTTGTGTTATGCAAACGTTGGAGATGTTGAAAAAGCTGAGAAAAACTACTTAAAATGTATTGAACTTAATCCGCAAATTCCGCAGTGTTATATTAATCTTGTGGATTTATATTACACTCAAAGACGTCTTGGCGAAGGAATAAATATTTTATCATACGCGATTGATATGCTTCCTGATGATATTATTTTCAGACATTATCTTGCTCGTTTTTATATGGAGGATGCTAAAGGCGACCTTGCAATTGATGAGCTTGTTTATATATTAGAAAAACAGCCTGAAAATTATGATGCATATTATGATTTAGCAAAAATTTATTTTGAATTCGGAAACTATGATTCTGCAATTGAAAATTTGGAAAATGTTCTGGAATTCAAACAGGATAACGAATTAATTTACTATTACCTTGCAGAAGCTTATCAGGCAAATGATGAGATTGACAAAGCTTTGTCTAATTTCTTAAAAGCAATTGCAACGAATAATAAATTTCATCCTGCATATAAAAAAGCTGCAATTTTGTTCATGGCGCGCGGGGATTATGCGGATGCAATTGAATATCTGGAAGATTATTTGAATTTTGAGATTCCTGATGAAGAAAAACAAAGTGTTAACGGCTTAATTCAGAATATTAAAGGTAAGATGAACGGCTAGATGAAAAGGAAGTATTGGATAGCATTTTCTTCTATAGAACAGATTGACAGCAGCTTTATTCAAAAGCTGTATGAACATTTTGGTGATATAGAAACCGCATTTAATGCTTCAATTGCGCAGTTGAAGCAAATTGACGGTATAAGTGTTAAAAAGTGCGAAAATTTTTTAAAATACCGTGATAAGGTTGATATAGACAGAACCTTTACGAATGTTGAAACCCGCGGGATAAATTTTTTGACTCTTGACGATGAAAATTATCCGAAAATGTTAAGACAAATTTCAAACCCGCCTGCTGTTTTGTATTATAAGGGCAAGCTTTTTGAATGTAATCTGGATAAAACTCTTGCTGTTGTTGGTTCTCGCAGAGCAAGTACACATGGCAAAGAAGATTTGAAAAAGATTTTATCTGAACTTGCAGGAACTGATATTTGTATAGTATCAGGATTGGCATCAGGGATTGATACTGTAGCTCACACTTGTGCAATCGAAAATAATCTGAAAACAATAGGTGTAATTGCAAGCGGTTTTGATTTTACTTATCCTGCAAGCAATAAAACACTTTATCAAAATATAGAAAACGGATATGGCGCGATATTGAGCGAATATTATCCGACATTTGAGCCCATAAAATTTCGTTTTCCTCAAAGAAATCGAATTGTTTCAGGCTTGTCTTACGGAACACTTGTTGCAGAAGCTTCATTAAAAAGCGGAGCATTGATAACCGCGAATTTAACGCTGGAGCAGGGCAGAGAACTTATGTGTATCCCAGGGCTTATTTCAAACCCGAATACTGAAGGAATTTATAAACTTTTAAAAAATGGTGCAACCCTTGTTACGGAAAGCGCCGATATTTTAAATGCTCTGAACTGGGAGATTAAAACAGAAGCACAAGGTGAACAGCTTACGCTTCCAATGCTGACTCCTGATGAAGAAAAAATTTATAAAAATCTGGAAATTGAAGAAAAAGGAGTGGATGAATTGTTAGCTTTAACAAAATTAAAGCTTGACGATTTATTGATAAACTTGACAACGATGGAGCTTAAAGGCATAATAAAACAGAGCGGCGGGGATAGATATAAAAAGGGATAAGAGAAGATAAATGGCAGAGACAAAAAGTAAATCCAAAGAAAAATCGTTAGTTATAGTCGAGTCACCGGCAAAATCAAAAACAATTAAAAAAATTCTCGGGGGAGAGTTTCAAATAGAAGCAAGTTACGGGCATATTCGTAATTTGCCGACAAAAGATTCTGCAACTGATAACCTCGGGTTTGATGTTAATAACAATTTTGAACCGAAGTTCGAAGTTATTCCGGGTAAACAGCAGGTTGTTAAAAAATTAAATGATTTAGCAAAAAAAGTTGATAAAATTTATCTTGCAGCCGACCCCGACCGTGAGGGAGAAGCTATTGCATGGCACGTTAGACAGGTTTTAAAAGTGCCTGATGAAAAGATTTATCGTATTGTATTTAATGAGATTACACCCAAAGCGGTAAAACATTCGGTTGCAAATCCGCGTCCTATTGATATGGATATGGTACAAGCACAGCAAACCCGTCAGATTTTGGATAAGCTTGTAGGTTTTAAATTAAGTCCTGTGTTGTGGAAACAAATAGGTAATCGTAATCTTTCCGCAGGCCGCGTGCAGTCTGTTGCGCTTCGTATGATATGTGAGCGAGAAGAAGAAATCGAAAAATTTATACCTCAGGAATACTGGTCAATTCACGCGAACCTTGATAAAGACGGCAAAATGTTTGAAGCTGAATTATCAAAGATTAAAGGCAAAGCGGTTGAAAAAACTATTAAAAATAAAGATGAAGCACAGAAAATTGTTGATTATTTATTAAATCCTGAAACTCAATATGAGGTTTCAAAGGTTACTAAAAAAACAACAAAACGTAAGCCGACTGCTCCGTTTATCACATCAACCATGCAGCGTGCGGCATCATCCAAACTCGGTTTTGGGGTATCCAAAACAATGCAGGTTGCTCAAAAACTTTACGAAGGTATTGAAATTGATGGAACACCTGTCGGTTTGATTACCTATATGAGAACAGACTCTGTTCGTATTTCAGATGACGCGCAGGATATGGCGCATGAATTTATCTTGCAGAATTACGGTGAAAAATATTATCCTGAAAAACCTAATATTTACGTAAAAGGCAAGCAAAATGTTCAAGACGCGCACGAGGCTATTCGTCCGTCATACCCTGAAAGAACACCGGAAAGTATTAAACAGTATCTGGATAATGATCAGTATAAACTTTATAAGCTTATTTGGGAAAAATTTATGTCATCTCAAATGGCGCCTGCTGAAATTGCAAATAAAACTATCGAAATCCAATCAGGTGATTACACGCTTCGTGCAGGTACAAGCAAAGTTATGTTTGATGGTTTCCTGACACTTTATAACGATGCGGAAGATGATGAAGATAAAGCAACAGATGCCAAAATTCCTGATTTAGAAAAAGGTGATAAGGTTGCGTGTAAGAAGATTACACCAAAACAACATTTCACTCAGCCGCCTCCAAGATATAACGAAGCATCTTTAGTTAAGGCACTGGAAGAATACGGAATCGGGCGTCCGTCAACGTATGCTACAATTATTACTGTAATTCAAACCCGTAAATATGTTGAAAAGAAAGATAAAGCGCTTCATCCGACACTTTTAGGCAGAACTGTTTCAAAACAATTGGTAAGTCAGTTCTCTGATATTATGGATTACAAGTTCACGGCAGGCATGGAAGAAAAACTTGATAAAATCGCTGAGAAACAAGCTATATGGGTAAAAGTTTTGCAAGATTTTTATACTCCGTTTATGGAAGAAGTTAATTCTGTAATGAAAACTGCGCAAAAAGTTACCATCGAAACAAAAATTAATTGTCCAAACTGCGGCAAACCAATGGTTCTTCGCTCAAGCAAAACAGGTTCGCAATTCTTGGGATGCTCAGGCTATCCTGATTGTAAAACTACAATGTCACTAAATGTTTTGCAAGAAATGGAAGCAGGGGTAAATGATGAAGAATCATCTGAAAAACCTCAAGAAATTTGTGAAGAAAAATGTGAAAAATGCGGATCAGATATGGTGTTTAAGCTTGGACCTTACGGCAAATATATGGAATGTACAAACGCAGATTGCAAGCACCGCAAACCTTATCGTAAATCTACAGGTGTCACCTGTCCAAAATGCGGAAAAGGTGAAATTGTCGAACGTAAATCAAAACGCGGTACTGTATTTTACGGATGCAACAAATATCCTGATTGTGATTTTGTACTTTGGAATGAGCCAACCGGTGAAACTTGTCCTACTTGCGGAAGTCTGCTGGTTAAAAAAGTTCTTAAAAAAGGTACAGTTATTGCCTGCTCTAGTATGAAATGCTCATATAAAGTAGAACCGGAGCAAACAGAAGAATAGAATTTATTTTTTTCGTAAGTAATTCATATTCCCGAAGTTTAAAATGTAATACGCACAGCCTGAACCCTTGCCATTATATTTGCAAGTGTTTTTATAATTGTACAATGTTTTTGGTGCTCCCATCGGATAGAGTCCGCTGTTATGGTATTGGAATAAAAACAAATCTTTTCCCATAACATTTGGTTTGCTTGAACCGTTTATGTCTATATTAAATTGTATTGCTCCTGTATTTTCAATTGCCTGCCATATTACACTACTTCCGTTTAACAGCGAAACTTTATATTTATATGTTTCTGTTGAATAGTTTATTACGGAGGTATTATCTAAATATTTATAGCTTTTCCCGATACATTTTGAATTTAAATCTTGTGTTCCGCAGTCGGTAGCAAGTTTTAGGAAGGGTTTTAAATTTTCCGCTATTTTTATTGCTGATTTTTCATCTTGTTTAAGTTCCCAGCCTTCAATATCTCCGTATTCTTCTTCTGCCATTCTTACAGTTTGAGATATAATTGATTGGGTTTCTTTTAGCTGGCTTACAACTTTCTTTTCAAAGCTGTTTTGTATTAATGTTGGAATCGTCATTGCAGCAACAACACCAATGATGCCGAGGGTTATAAGCACCTCAGCTAAAGTAAAAGCTTTTAATTTAAAATATCTTAATCCGCTAAACATATAAGTTTATAGTTACATTAATTCATTTAAAAGTCAATAGAAAATGAAATTTATTCGTTAAATATTCAACGTATTTGTATAATTTTAAATATATAAATGGAGTGGAATATGTCTATTATTGTTGAATTAAAAAAGGTTTTATTGGATGTTAATGTCAGCTTAAGCGAGTTGGCGCAAAGTCTTGGCAAACGACTTAGTAAACCATATTCAATGCAAAACCTTTCTAATAAATTACGTAACGAAACTATTACTCACCGTGAGATGCTTATAATAGCTGATATTTTGGGGTATGAATTAAAATTTGTCAGAAAAAATGAACAAAATAAGTTATAATTGTATAAATTTCCAAAAAAATGTATAATTAAATGGCATAGTATAGTGAGGTAAGAATTGTGGCTGTTGATAAGATGGAACTTTTAAAACGTTACAAAGAGTTAAAGGCTCAAGGGGTTAATATTACTCTTATGGAGCTTAAAAAACAAATGGACTCCTCTCCGGAGGAGGTAGGGGTAAATATTGCTGAAACCTCAAATGCAACAACAGTTGAAGCTCCAGCAAGGTCAGGTTTTAGTGCGTTAAATTCTCAGTCTGAACCGCAGGCGCAATCTTCGACTTGGACAACTTCTTACTATTCGCAAACAGAACAAATTGCAACGCCTGAATCGTATTCAGGAAATATTTCAACAGAACCTGTTCAAAATTCAACATATTCAGATAATTTTAACGCAAATTTCTCATGGAGTGCTCCGGCGCAGGCTGAAACCCCGGCTTCTATAACTAAACCTCAGCCGGTTGATGTGATGCCAAAAGAAGTTAATAATGATCCTGCGAAATATTGTTTAATCGGTTATCCATTAGGACATTCATTGTCAACTTTTATTCATAAAGCAGGCTTTAAAAGTCTTGATTTGAATTCAACTTATGATATTCTTGAAACCCCGCCGAATAGTCTTGTAGATAGGATTAAATATCTGAAATCTAATAATTTTGCAGGTTTTAATGTTACTATTCCGTTGAAGCTGCCTGTTACGTTATTTTTAGATGAGGTTGATTCTTCAGCTGATGTTGTAGGTGCAGTGAATACTGTTGTGATTAACCCTGATAAAACAATGAAAGGTTATAATACGGATGTAATAGGATTTAGGAATGCAATTCCTGATGATATAATTCTAGCAGGAAAAGTTGCCGGTGTGCTTGGAACAGGCGGGGCTGCGCGTGCGGCGATTACTGCACTTGCTCAAGCTCAAGTGAGAAAAATAAAAGTTTATACAAGAAATATCCCGAACTGTTCGGAACTTATGACATTTTTGCGTTCAAAATTTCCGCTTGTGGAATTTGAAGTTTATCAAATTGAGCGTATAAGAGATTTATCTGATATTGATATTTTAGTAAACACAACCCCGATCGGTATGCAAGGGCGTGCAGCAGATTTAACCCCTGTTGAAGAACCCGAATTGAGAACACTTCCGATGGGTGCAATTGTTTATGATGTAATTTATAACCCGAAAAAGACTGTTTTATTAAAGTTAGCAGAAAAAAACGGTTATAGAATAATTAATGGTGTTGATATGTTTATACATCAAGCGCTTGCAGCAGAACAAATTTGGACAGGTAAAACTCCTGATTTTAAAGATATGAAAATTGCGGCTTTAGAAAATTTGTAAATTAAAGGTTTTAAATAAATGTCACTCCGGACTTGATCCGGAGTCTGTAAAATAGATTCTGAATCAAGTTCAGAATGACAAAATTTTTGCATATATTTACTTCTTTGTTAGAGAGAGTTTTATATCAGTGTTTTACCTAATTTCTTAACTGTTTCAATATCATCTTTTGGTTCTTTGCCAATGGTAGTTAAGTAATTTCCGATTAAAATTCCTTCAACACAAGTTTTTAGTGCAAGTTCCTGGTTTTCTTGTGACAGTTTCATTCTTCCGCCGCAAAAACGGATTACGGCTTTTGGGTTTGCAATCTTAAATACTGCAATTGTTCGTAAAATATTTTCTTCATCAATTTTGTTATGGTAATTTTCAAACGGGGTTTCAGGAATCGGCATTAAAATATTAATTGGGATTGAATCCGGTTCAATTTCAGCAAGTTCCATTGCCATTTCAATACGTTGTTCGATGCTTTCGCCCATTCCTAAAATAACACCGCAGCAAAGTTCCATTCCGTATTTTTTAACAAGTTTACAGGTATTGATTCTGTCCTCATATGTATGTGTTGTGCAAACTTCCGGATAGTATGAACGGCAGGTGTTAATATTGTGATGGAATCTTTTTAAACCCGCTTCCGCAAGCTGTTTTGCCTGATCTTCATTTAAAATCCCGATTGAGGCGCAAGAATTTAATCCTTCTTCATTGATTTTTTTAATCATTTCAAGCTCAATTGCAAAATCACGTCCCTCATCAGGTGTTTTTCCGCTTGTAACAATTGCAAATCGGGAAACGTGGTTTGCTTTAGATTCTTTAGCTGTCTTTATAACTTCATCAACTTCAACTAATGGGTATGATTCAATATTTGTGCAGTAATGAGAACTTTGTGCACAATATTTACAATTTTGTGAACATTTGCCGTTTCTTGCGTTGATTAATGAACAAAATTCAATGTTATTTGACATATATTTTGATGATTCTTTTAATAGTTCATCAAGGGGTAAATTATATAATTTTAGTAAATCTTCTTTTGTGTAACTTATAGTACTATTCATATCCCGTTCTCCTTTTATATGATATTAGCGCGGGCAAAGTCCTGTGTCAATTTTATTGTGCGTATGATAAAATAAATGAAAAGGAGAAACTTATGGCAGGAATTTTAAATATACAATTAAAACCAACTCTTGGTGATAAGCAAATTAATCTTAAAAAAGTTGAGCATTTTATCAAAAAATATTCTGATAAAAAACTTGATTTAGTAGTCTTGCCGGAATTTTTCTCAACAGGTGTTCATCACGAATCTTTTTTAAACGCACCGGAAGATGAAAACGGTGGAGAAACGATTGCTGCGGTTTGTGAATTGGCAAAAAAATATAATACCAATATTATTGCCGGAACTGTTATAGAAAAATCAGGTGAAAAACTTTATAACACTTCATTTTCGATAAATAGAAACGGTGAAATTATTGAGAAATATCGTAAAATTCACCTGTTTAATTATATGGGCGGAACAGAAGGCGATAGGATTACACCTGGAGAAAGGTATGTTGTTGCAGAATTTGATTTCGCAAAAGTCGGGATTGCAATCTGTTTTGATATGAGATATCCTCAGCATTACCGTAAGCTTACACAAATGGGGGCAGAAATAATTGTCTTGCCGACCGCGTGGATTGTGCCAAATGAGGTTTATCAAGATAAAGAAGCTTTAGCTTTTGCGCAGGATACCTGGATTGCAATGAATAAAACACGAGCTTATGATAATTTGGTATACCTTGTATCTTGTAACCAAACAGGTCAAGTAAATAATGAATTCGGCGGCATTGGAAACTCTGTAATTGTTGCGCCGACTTCTCAAATTCTTGCAAATGCAAAAGAAGAACAAACCGCAGTTTATGCTGATATAGATTTGGAAATCGTAAAATACTATAAATCAATTTATCCGATTGCCAATATAGATTAAGAGGAAAAATAAGTATTGTAAAATCATTTTTTCTTATGTAAATAATTCATGTTTCCAAAGTTTAAAACGTAATATGCACATCCAGACCCGTTTTGATCTAATTTACATGTTTTATTGTATTCATAAAGAGTGCCCGGCGCTCCCATTGGTACTAATCCTCGTTGTGTATATTCAAATAAGAATACATCTTTCCCATATATATTAGGTTTACTTGGGCCATTTGTGTCAATATTGAATTGGATTAATGTATCAGGGTTTTCTTTAGTACCTGTTGTGGGTTGCCACATGACAGTACTTCCATTTAATAGCATAACTTTATATTTATAAGGTTCTTTATTATAATCTTGTAGTGGTTTTAAATTTAAATGTTTGTAACTTTTCCCTATACATTTGTATTCTTCATCGAATGTACCGCAATCTAATGCGAATTTCATAAAAGGTCTTAAATTTTCTGTTATTTTTAGTGTTAATTTTGACCATTCATCATAACGATCTTGGTTTGAAGATGCTATATCCATATATACCCAGCCTTCGACATCTCCGTATTCTTCTTCTGCCATTCTTACAGCTTGCGATATTATAGATTGGGTTTCTCTTAGTTGGCTTATAGTTTTTTTCTCAAAGTTATTTTGGATTAAGTTAGGAATAGTAATTGCCGCGACCACGCCGATGATGCCGAGAGTTATTAAAACTTCAGCTAATGTAAAACCAAATTTATGTTTTTTCATATTTTTACCTCTATTACGAAATATTAAAAATATTATAATATACTTGAATATATTACAATGCAATTAAAAAATTGTCAATATAGTTTAATCTCACTTTATAATAAAAGAATGATTATTATAAAATTATATGATTTAGTATGGCGACATAAGGTGCGC
>CASLVD010000007.1 GCA_949398305.1 uncultured Candidatus Melainabacteria bacterium
TCCTTTTTTAATTCTAAGTTCTTTAATGTAAGAACCTAAAACAACTGCTAAATGTAAATTTTTTTCAGAAATCTCTTGCATTTGTACATAATAACAGAATATATATCAAAAAGAAACTACTAAAATATTTTTTTTATTTATCTGAGAATAAATTTTATTTAAATAAATCTGTACCATTACAATTTAAACTCTTGCATAATTTATTTAAAGTTTCAAAGTGTATTATACGTATTTTATTTTGACAATATTTTTCTATTGTAGCTATTGATAATCCTGTAAGTTTAGATAATTCCTGTGTCGTTATATTAGATTGTTCCATTATTTTTTGTAAATTGCATTTCATACTTAAACCTCATTTAAATTATTTTTAAATGATACTTAAGATGTTATACAAAATCATTACACATATGTAATGATTAAATAATCACACATGACTGCGGGTATATGATATAGCAATAGCTATAGAATCCACGGTATCATCAAGTTTTGGAAGTTTATCAGTGCCAAGCGCGATTTTTACCATCTGTTCAACTTCTTTTTTATCCGCGCGCCCGTAACCCGTTAAAATCTGTTTAACCTCCATCGGCGTGTATTCAAAAATCGGCACTCCAAACTTTTCTAAAACAGTTAAAATAACTCCTCTTGCATGTGCTACAGGCATTACAGTCGTTTGGTTTCGGAAGAAAAACAGTTTTTCTATCGCGCAGACATCAGGCCGGTATTTTTCAACAATATAATTCATATCGTTAAAAATCTCCAAAAGTCTTGCGGATTCTCTTTCTCCCTTTTTGGTTTGAATCGAACCGGAATGTAAAAGTTCTATGTTTTTCCCGTCAAAATCCAGAATACTGTATCCGACTATCGCCATTCCCGGATCTATGCCTAAAATCTTCATAAATATATTTTAGCAAAAAATAAGGGATAAATAAATATCCCTTACTTTTAATTAATCTTCTGATTTTTCTTTATCAATCGGAATTGTTATTACATAATAATTTCCGTTTGTTTCTTTTGTCAAATCGTTCAATTTAACATTGTTTCCGAACATATAATTCTGTTGGAATTCAGAAATTTGTTCATTGTATTTTGATTTTCTGATTGAGCGGCCGTTAATCGTTAAAATATTACCGTTTGATGAAACCTGAACATTGTTTTCATTATTGTCAAACGCTCTCAAGTCGATAATAATTTTGTAAACATCTCCCATTTGTTCAAGGTGAATAATGTTTGCGGCTTTTCTTGCAAATCCTCTTTCAGCTTTACCAAACATTTTTTCCATAGATTGCATTTCTCGTTCAGCCATACGCTCCATTCTATCAGCATACGGGTTATGCATAGAATTTTTAAAATGCCAGTCAGCTACAACATAAAATGCACAAAACGCACCCAAAAATGTTAACAAACCTGTCATTAAAGCCTTCATCAAAGGGTGGTTTGAACACATTGGACGGTATTCCTCTTTAACTCTTACTGTTTCTTCTGTTCTGTTATTTTCTTCCATAATTGCTCCTTTCGATTTAATTTTATTTATTTAACAACTTTTAACAATGTCAACTTAGAGATACCTGATAGGATAGTTTTACTTGATTAAAGATTATTCGTGTGTTATAATCCTGTCAGAAAGGGTATCTATATGGCTAAAATTTTAGTAACCATGCCTGACGAGTTTTTAAACAAAGTTGACGGGCTGGCAGATAAGGAAAGTTGTTCAAGAAGCGAACTAATCAGAGAAGCGCTTAGAAATTACATGCGCAGAATCTCAAAACAACAGCTTCAAAATGCTTCCCGCAATGCTGAAATTTTAGAAGATATACTCAGTTAGTTTATACATATTATTCACATTAACTTATGAAAATACCAGTAATTCAGGGGATTAGAACCGGCTTAGGAATTACGGCAATTGCAGGAACTTTTTTATTTGCAGCCCCAAAAGCAAAGGCTAATACATTTACCCGCCAAAAACCGGATACTTTTGAATATACCCAAGTTAAAGACACCACAGTAGTTGATGTCTTACCATCTATTCACGGAACAAATGATTCTTTAGTACTTTCAAAAGCACCAAGTCCGGCGCTTACCGTTCAAGGCGAAAAGAAAAATGCCGCAATTGTTGTAGATGTTTCAAAAAATATTCTATATCACTATGATATTAACGGAAAACCAACAATGGCATATCTTGTTGCGTCAGGAAAACCTAAAACCCCGACAAAAGAAATCATAAGTATCGTTTCACATGTTGAAACTTACCCTTATAAATCTGCACCTCCGCACACAAAAAGACGCAGAAGTCCCGGAAGTTTTGGACCTAAAGCAATTATTCTTGATAAATTAGATACACTTAAAAATGAAAGAATTAATTCAGGTCAATTTATCCACGGCAATAATGATTTTTCAAGTCTTGGTAAATACGTATCCGGCGGCTGTATTAGAATGGATAACGAAGTTATCAAACAACTTGCAAAAATCGTTAAGCGTGGTGATCTTGTGATTTTTAGAAAAATAAAATAGTAATTAGCGTTTTACTTTCATCCTCCAAACATCACTCGGGATTTCCCAGCCGTTATTTTTAACCCGTGTTAAACAAAAATATCCGGCATTATTACCACTTGTAAGTTTGCTGCAATTTTTATTAACATCTTCATTTGTCATACTGTTTCCTGCAGGAACTACCCCGTCAGATGTAAAAACAGCAGCATAAATATCTTGCCCGATAATATTAGGCGGTCTATCTCCATTTCCATCAATGAATAATATAATAGAAGATGGATCAGATATCTTTACACCAAAATAATTATATATACTACCTGCACTATATCCATCCACAATTAAGTTTGAACCATTTGTAAGTTTAATTATAATAATATCTGAACCGATACCAATTTGAGAACGATAAGTATAAGGTACTCCACCTGACAAAGTTCTTGTTAAACCTTTATCATTCCAGCAACCGGATTTATTATAACAAACCGTTGAATATTTCATATGCGGAGCTAAATATGTTTCAAACCATTTTTTAGAACTTTCCATATTATCAGGCAATTCCATTTCAAACGAAACATCATCATATTCCGTAAACTTCAATGTCTGCTGCAAAATTGAGTATGTTTCCTTAAGATTTGATTCAACAATATGTTTACTATAATTACTAATCAAATTTGGGATAGTCATCGCTGCAACTACACCAATGATACCAAGGGTTATTAGAACTTCAGCTAATGTAAAACCTGCTTTTTTACCCCTCGTCCCTTTGGCCTCCGAGCCGGAGTCTGTTCGGCTTTTCAACACAGATAGATTCCGGATCGAATCCGGAATGACAATACTTTTGAAAGGAGATAACTGAAACCCGCTTGAATTAAGCTTTAAGCAAGTACCCCCCCCCGATTTTCTAATTTTAATCTGTTTTTCATACTTAATCTCCTTTTCAATATTATTAATTATAACAATTTATAATCATTTTTGCAATAAAAAAACTCCTTAGATTTAAGGAGTTTTTTATAAATTATTCAACGTATTCTTCTAAGCGTTTTTTACGATTCGGATGACGTAATTTTCTCAAAGCTTTTGCTTCAATTTGTCTGATACGTTCACGTGTAACACCGAACAATTGACCAACTTCTTCCAGAGTTCTCTGGCGGCCGTCATCCATACCGAAACGTAATCTCAATACATCACGTTCACGAGGAGATAATGTACAAAGAACTTCAGCTAAATCTTCTTTTAATAATTCAGAAGCAACCATTTTTACAGGAGCATCAGCTTCTTTATCTTCGATAAAATCACCTAAACGAGAATCTTCTTCTTTACCGATTGGAGTTTCAAGAGATAAAGGTTCTTGAGCAATTTTGATAATTTCGCGAAGTTTTGGAATAGAAACATTCATTTCTGCTGCCAATTCATCTTCGGTTGGTTTTCTTGACAAATCTTGAGCCAATTTTCTTGTAACTTTTTTAAGTTTATTGATTGTTTCTACCATGTGAACAGGAATTCTGATTGTTCTTGCCTGATCAGCAATAGCACGAGTAATTGCTTGTCTGATCCACCATGTTGCATAAGTTGAGAATTTGAAACCTCTTTCGTGGTCAAATTTTTCAGCCGCACGGATTAAACCAAGGTTGCCTTCTTGAATTAAGTCTAAGAAAAGCATTCCGCGTCCTACATATTTTTTAGCAATACTTACAACTAAACGTAAGTTAGCTTGAACAAGTTTTCTTTTTGCAATAGCGCCAGGTGTACCGCCTTCGAGAATTTTTCTTGCTAATTCGATTTCTTCATTAGCAGATAAAAGTTTAATTCTGCCGATTTCGCGCAAGTATAATCTTACAGGGTCATCTATTGCTACATTTTTCGGAAGTTCTAAATCATTCGGGTCCGGTTCATCAGAACTATGCATCATGTAGATATCTTCTGCGTTAACCTTATCACCCATTTTTGATGTAACAATATCTTCAATGTTGTCAGTTGAAATGTCAACATTCATATAATTAATCGCATCATGTTCAGAGTCTAAAACTGAATCCTCGTTAATATCTTGCAAATCAAGTGTATCTTCTTCCATAACACTGACTACAGAGGAGCTTGCTTGTCTTTTTTTTGTCATCTAAAATTTCTCCGATTTTTGTCTTATTTTCTTTATTTTATCTCTTAGTTGTATTTGAATTTTCAGGGCTTCGGGATCATCATCTTTTATCCCTTTATACAAACTTTTAATGTGTTCGGTTTCTTTGACGTGTCTGCAATGATTAATTTTGTTGATTGTTTCTTTAATCACACTTCCAAAATCTTCTTCATTGAGACCTTTATATACCTCCGATGTCGCAATCAACTCCGGTAAAATCGCCTGAGCTTCAGGGTTTTCAACAAATTCAGTATATAAATGTTCAATTAATTCCTTCACATTATTTACGCTACATATCAGTTTGTCAATTGTAGTTTTTACATTTGTTAATATTTGATCATCGAATGTAACGTCACCTATCATTTCATTTATTTGAGTAAATGTTAAAGGACTGTCGGGTACTAAAAAAACACTCAATAAATTTTTTTGCGCTTTTTGTAAAACTGATGAACTTTTTGTTACATTTTTAATAATTCTTTCTGCCTGCGGCAGGTTTGCACGTTCAAAAACCCTCATTTCAGTACGGATTGCGCCTGCATTTATATTTAAAGTTTGGGCTACCATATCAATATATTCAGAACGGATTATTCTATTTTTAATCTCAGAAAGCACAGGTATAATTTGTTTTACATATTGGGCTTTTTCCTGCGGTGTGTTGTATTTATCTTTTTCTCTCAAAATATTTTCCAATTGAAAATCGATAAATAACGGTGCATTTTCCATATACATTTTGTAAGCATCAGCCCCGACAGAACGTACAAATTCATCCGGGTCTTTACCCTCTGGAGGTGCAATTACACGAATCTCACAGGCGTATTTGTCTTTATCAGATGCAACATAGCTTTCATCAAACTGTCTTATATCGCCAAGCCCTGCAAAAACATCTTTAATAACCGCCGCTCCGCGCGCTGTAGCTTTTTGTCCGGCTGAATCCGTATCAAAAGACAAATAAATCCTTCTTGATTTTGTATAGCGGGAAAGAAGTTTTACGTGTTCTGCAGTTAAAGATGTTCCACAAGATGCCACACAGTTTTCAATCCCGTGAGCCTGAGAAGAAATTACATCAAAATAACCTTCCATCAGGATTACAGAATCATTTTCTTTGATAGCATCTTTTGCTGTATAAAGCCCATATAGAAGTCGGCTCTTATTATATATTAATGAATCAGAAGAGTTTAAATATTTTGGAGTCTGGTCTTTTTCCAAAGCTCTTGCGCCAAAAGCTACAAACTCCCCGTTTTCGTTTTGAATCGGAATAATTACACGATTTCTGAATCGATCAATATATCCACCTCTTTCGCTTTTCATAATCAAACCGGATTTTTCCAAAACATCATTCGAAAAATCTTTTCTAAGTTCATCATACAAAGTTGTATAAGTTTTCGGTGCAATCCCGATGTGGAATTTTTTAATAATATCAGTTCCTATTCCGCGTTTTGTAAGATATTTCAATGCAATATCCGCATTAGAGTCTTTAGCGCGAATTAATAAATCGTGATAGAATTCTGCCGCAACCATGGTTGCAGTCGCCATTTGTTCTTTTAACTCTCGTGATGAACCGCTTGCAGATTTGTGAGATTGCGGAACTTCCAACCCGAATTTTTCGGCAAGCTCAATAATTAAATCCTTAAATTCAATATTGCGGGTTTTCATGATGAACTTTAAGGTATCACCGGCTTCACCGCAGCTAAAACATTTGTAAATCCCCAAATGCGGAGTAACACAAAATGACGGATTTTTATCTTTGTGAAACGGGCAAAGACCCCAGTAATTGTTGCCTTTTTTCTTCAGCACAACTTCCTGGGATACCACATCAACGATATCCAAACGTTCCTTAATCTGTTGTACTAATTCATCCCACGTACCAGCCATAATAAAATTGTAACATCAACATGTTTTTTGAGAAAATTTTTATAAAAAATTTCCTCCTCATATATTACAAATGTTCATTATTTTTGAAAAACAGTAAATCCCACCCCATAACAAAAAGACCGGGGGTACCGGTCAAAAGTGTGAGTAAGTATTAGTAGTATATTTATAAGTCTTATGCAAATAATTCTGCAAATGGTCCATTTGGATCCATTATATGTGCTTCTACAGCTCCGTCTTCTGCAAGTTTCAAGCCCGGTTCAACAACTGTTTTTACTCCGTTTGTTACGCTTGCAACTTGTGCAGCTGAGACTTTGTAGTCGTAGCCTAAACTTTTTAAAATAGCGTTTGTGCTTTCTGCCAATTCTTTATCAGCAGCTGTGTATTTCCCTAATCTTGCACCATACAAGTACTGTGCATTTTTTGTCAAAAGGTCTGTTTCATTTTTCAAACCTTTAAACTCAACATCAGCTTTTACAGCTTCTTTTGTTTCGTCAGCTTTTTTTACTTCCTTTTCTACATTTTTACCGATTACAAAGTTATAATTGTTATAACCATTGTTGAAATCATTAAACTTGATTGTCATTTCGGTTCTCCTTATCTTTTACTCACATAATAAGATACGGCATGTTTTTTAATAATCTTTAGGATTTTGGCTAAATTTGTAAAGAAATTGTTACAATTAAAAACACAATAAAAAGACCGGTTCATTGACCGGTCTTAGAATGTATGTGAGTTAAGTTTTGATTCGTATTAAGCAGCATCTGTGGTAAACAAGTCTAAGAATTCACCTGTAAATGCTCTCGGGCTTTCGTTTCTTTGACTAAAGCCTGCGATTACCTGCTCTTGTCTTTCAGGTGTAAATGTTCTCAATACTGTTGCATTAGCATCAAAATCTACTGATGATGTCACAGCGGCATCACGTACCTCCGGTGAAGCATATTTTGCAGCAAATGCAATTGGATCTTTTGCAAATTCTTTATCAATTTTTGCATAATTTGTTTCCTGCGAAGGTGCTTGTTTTACAAACCCTAAAGCCTTATTCATTTCGGCTTTTACTTCCAGTTCACTCATATCCACAGTAAAATCTGTTTTAGTTTCTTTTGCTCCCTGAGCCGGATTAGCATTTTTAGGTGCTTGAGTCTTTTCAGTTTTTCCAGTTCCGTCAAGCTTTCCGGCTTGTGAAGCGAAAATTTTTCTAAGTCCATGTAAATAATCACCCATTTGTCGAATCTCCTTTTTTACTCACATACTCTCTTATGAGTCTTTACTATTAATCATCCTATCGTTTTCGATTTTCATCTTACGTATATATAAAGTATTTAAGTTTTCAATAATTGCGTTAAAAGATTCAAATATTACAAAATGTTAACATGTCAAATTCCATGAGGGATGCGGGTTTGAACAAGAAATTAGCCGAATGGCTAATATGACAGTATTTTATTTTGTGTTTAAGATTAAACATTGGAATGAGTATTTATAAGGAATTATGAATAAGATGAAAAATCAAAATTATACTGAAAGAGAATTGGAAGTATTGAAATATTTAATGCAGGGAATGACAAATAAAGAAATTGCAGAAATTTTAATGATAACTCATCACACAGTAAAAGCACATGTTGCAGCAATTATCAGAAAATCAGATGGTGCTAAAAACAGACTCGATGCGGCAATGATAGCTAATGCTAAAGGTTTTGCTAATCCTCGTCTAGACTAAGAACTGCCATAAATGCTTCTTGCGGAACTTCCACACTTCCGACAGATTTCATACGTTTTTTACCTTTTTTCTGTTTTTCAAGAAGTTTACGTTTACGTGAAATATCACCGCCATAACATTTAGCAAGAACGTTTTTGCGCATTGCCTTAATTGTAGTTCTTGCAATGACTCTGCCGCCAACAGCCGCTTGAACCGGAACTTCAAACAGTTGACGCGGAATAATTTCTTTTAATTTTGTAGTTAATTTTTGACCGATATAAAACGCACTGTCCTCGTGACAAATTACAGACAAAGCATCGACAACTTCACCTGATAACATAATATCGAGTTTTACAAGTTTTGAACGTTTGTATTCACTGAATTCATAATCCAAACTTGCATAACCTTTGGTTCTTGATTTTAACTGATCATAAAAATCAGTAATGACTTCGCTTAACGGAATTTCATACGCTAAATCAACACGAACTTTATCAAGATAAGTCATATTAATAAATATGCCGCGTTTTGTTTGAGCTAAATCCATTAACGTACCGACATATTCATTCGGAGTAATTATTTGAACTTTTACATAAGGTTCTTCAATAAATTCTCTATATTGTGCGCCGGGAAGATTTGCAGGGTTATCAATTTCAACAACTTCACCATTTGTTTTATGAACCTTGTAAACTACAGACGGTGCTGTAGTTACTAGCGATAAGTCATATTCTCGCTCAAGTCGTTCCTGCGCGATCTCCATATGAAGCATTCCCAAAAATCCGCATCGAAAACCAAAACCTAATGCGCTTGAGGTTTCCGGTTCAAATGTAATACTACTGTCATTAAGTTTAAGTTTTTCAAGAGCTTCTTTAAGGTCGCTATAATCCTCGTTATCAACAGGATATAGCCCCGAAAATACCATTGGTAAAGCTTCTTTATAACCCGGAAGTGCTTCTTGTGCCGGTCTTTCAACATTTGTAATAGTATCACCGACAAAACGGGTTAATTCTTTAATAGACCCCGCGAAATAACCTACATCACCGCAGGTAAGTTTTTTAACAGGCATTCTGGCAGGAGTTTGATAACCCAGTTCAACAACTTCATATTCTTTATTTGAAGCCATAAAACGAATTTTATCACCAATAGAAATTGTTCCATCAACAACTTTAAAATAACAAACAGTTCCCAGATATTGATCATAAACACTGTCAAAAACAAGTGCTCTTAAGGGTTTATCTGAATTATCATCAGGCGCAGGCACATAGTTTACAACAGCTTCCAAAACTTCATCAATTCCTACACCGGTTTTGGCACTTACAGGAATTGCCATAGAAGCATCAATTCCTAATATTTCTTCAATTTCTTGTCTTACACGTTCGACATCAGCTGAAGGAAGATCGATTTTATTAATTACCGGAATAATTTCCAGATTTTGTTCGATTGCAAGATAAACATTTGCAAGTGTTTGCGCTTCAACACCCTGAGTCGCATCAACAATCAAAAGCGCGCCTTCACAAGCCGCTAATGAACGGGAAACCTCGTAAGAAAAATCCACGTGCCCCGGGGTATCAATCAAATTAAGCTCGTAACTTTTACCGTCAGATGCAATATAATTCATTCTTGCTGCGTTTAACTTGATAGTAATACCGCGTTCGCGTTCAATATCCATTGAATCTAAAAGCTGTTCCTGCATATCACGCTGTGCAACAGTACCTGTTTTTTCTAATAATCTGTCAGCTAATGTTGATTTTCCGTGGTCAATATGGGCAATTATACAAAAATTTCTTACATTTTCTCTGGTTTTCATACTTTTGATTATATATGAAAAAAATCTATTGTAAAACAAGATTATACTGCATTAAAAAAGGAGGCTTTATTTACCTCCTTTAATTTCTTTTTATAAATTCAAGCTGTTCCTGGTTTTAAACCTTAGAGAACAATCCCTCCGATAAGCAGTTTTCCCTTACCGGACTTGAATAGTTCCGGTACATTCCGGGTTAAGATTTTAAGCTAAACCCAACACTTTTTTGTACCAAGAGAAAGATTCCAGCTCAGTACCATTAAATGTTGTTTTAGTACATTGAGTTTTCAAATAATTTTCAAACTCATCAGTGAATTTTGATTTCACTTTTTTTGTTTCTTTTTCAGAAATTGATGTTGACATAGAACCTACTCCTTTTTACACTTTTATAAGTTGAGAACCTGTCATATTATACCATGAAAATCATGATATTTCTAGTATTAAACCCGATTACGAGAATTTTTTGTTAGTATGAGAGAGTTTTAATTGTAAATTTTTATTAAGCGGGTTTGTTTTTATAAAAATTTAGATATTAACCGGAGCGTTTTGTTAAAATTTTGTCAAAAATATTACCCGATTGAACGTTTTTATGATAAAATTTTGGTGTAAAGTTTTTGAGGCGCTATGAAAATTAAAAAGTCATTATTAACAACTATTTTAGTTTCTACATTGATATTTAGCAGTACACCTGTTATGACACAAATGTCACCTGAAGCAAGCGTTTTGTATCAGGAAGCTTGCAGTGCAGAACATCAGCAGGATTTAAAAGAAGCAATTTCAAAGCTTGAACAGGCAATAAAACTCTCAGGCGGAGATTCTATGCTTTATACAAAACTTGCCGGTTTATATTCTGAAATTGATGACTCTGAAAAAGCCCTCGCAACTTACAAAAAAGTTATCGAACTTAAACCGGATGATGCTTTTGTTTATATCAGTATCGGAAGTATTTACGAAAACCAGGGTAAATATAAAGAAGCTTTGCAGGCTTATGAAAAAGCTCTGGATATATTTCCTGAATACAAATACAACTATTACAATATTGCAAATGCTCAATATCAATTGAGAGATTACAATAACGCAATCAAAAACTATAATACTTTCCTTGAAACATACGCTCAGCACGCCGAATCAAGAGAAAACCTTGCATCATCATATCTTTCAATAAAGGATTATAATAACGCTTCAAAACAGTTTAAAAGAATTTATGACAGAAATCCTGAATCATTCAAAAACTTTTCAGAATACGGAATTGCACTGTTAAACACCAACGATTCCGAAAAAGCCGCAGAAATGCTTGAAAAAGCAATCGAAATTGATCCTGAGAACAATTCTGCACACCTTGGACTTGCACAGGCTTACCAGGATTTAGGCAAGAATGATATGTCATACGAACAGTATCAAGTTGTTTTGGCAAAAGTTCCAAACCTGAATACAGTAAGACTTGATTATGCTAATCTTCTTGCTGATATGGATAAAAATACAGAAGCTATTGCCCAATACAATATGTATATTAAAGCATTTCCGAATGATATTAACGGATATATCAGAATTGCTGATGTCTATAAAGAAATGAATATTTTCGATAAAGCTCTGGAAAATTATTTAATTGCAGAAGAAAAAGATAATACAAACCTTGGCTTAAAGAAAAATATAGCGCTATGCTATCACAACAGAAAAGATTTCAACAACGCAATCAAGTACTACGATGAAATCTTATCAGCAGAATCAGATAATTACGAAGCTAAAGTAAATAAAGCTCTTGCGCTTCACGCACTTCACAGATACGAAGATGCTATAACTCTTTACCGTGAATCTTTAGCAATTAAAAATGATAAAACCATTAAGGATAATTTAAATAACGCACTTGTTGCAAGAGGACATGAATTACTTGAAATCGAAAAATACGACAGTGCTATGACTAACTTTAAAACTGCAATCAAAGAAGGTTACTCAGACGGTTTTGCATATTACGGAATGGCTAAAGTCTACAGAGCTCAGGGCAATAACACAAAAGCTTCCGAAAATTATGAAAAAGCAATTTCACTTGATCCTGATAAAACACAGTATTCAGCAGAATACAGTGATTTTATTTCATCATTGTATAAACCAAAAACAACTTATGACGATACTTCCACATCTGAAATTGCAATTGTAAATATTACTCTTGACAACCTTGAGGAAAACAACGTAAGTAATGCTAAAACAACAGAAACTGCTTCCGGACCTATTGTTAAAACATCTTCTATAACAATGAAACAAAATGAAGATTTAATCCTTGAAGGAGATAAAAATCTTAAAAACAACAACTTAGATGCCGCTGTAAGAAATTACCAAGACGCATTGCAGCTTGTACCTAATGATGCAGTGACACTGCTAAAAATCGGTAATATATATAATACAAAAAATGAAAATACAAAAGCTATAAATTATTATCAGAAATCAATTATAGTAAACCCTGATTATACAGACGGCTGGTTTAATTTAGGTTTAGGCTACATAAACGAAAACAACCTCATAGAAGCCCAAAAAAGTTTTGAAAGAGTAATTTCACTGGATTCTGATTATAATGTCGGATATGCGTATTACGCTCTTGGCAGAACTTTTGAACATCAGGGAAAAACAGCAGAAGCTATAAAAAATTACAAATTATTTATCAAACACAACAACGATAAAGAAATGATTAATTCTGTTCAGGAACAAATTAAACAATTGCAATAACTATGAAAAAGTTTTTATTATTTTTAGTAACAGTATTTTTTGTAATATTTACCTGCGGCTGTGATAATGAACAGTCATTGATATTGTTTAACAAGTACAAATTCACTCCTGACACTATAAATTCGCCAAGTAATACCAATGTTTTCAAGCCAAATGAACGGATTTATTATCTTGTTACTCTGCCAAAACCTGTTGAATCAAAGTTTTTAATGATTCAAATCGTCAAAGTCGGCGGAGACAAAGACGAAAGACTCGGTTATGACCTTGTCTGGGGTAAAAAAGTTAAACTAAGAGATGAACAAAAGCATTATTACACGGATTACGTTGTCTTAAACGGAACAGGCGCGTACATTATGAAGGTTTATTCCCGCGATAATCCGACCAAAATTTTAACAACCGGTAATTTTTACGTGAAGTAATTTTATTTTTCTTTTATAATGTATAAAAAAGGGGATAGTTATGTTAAAAGATAAAGCAGCACAGTATTATAACAGCGGATTTTCATGTTCTGAAAGTATCATAAAAGCTTGTATTGACGAGGGTTTATGTCCTGAGGAATTTTTACCTTTGGCAACATCATTCTCAGCAGGAATGTCATCAGGATGTCTTTGCGGTGCAGTTGCGGCTTCTCAAATGGTATCAGGATATCATTTTGGCAGAGATAATAAATTTGGAAATTCTGTTATTGCAAGAGAAAAAGCCGCAGAATTTGTAAAAGCTTTTAAAGAAAGAAATAAAGTTACCTGCTGCAAGGTTTTATCATCAAAACTTGAAGGTGCAGCTAAAAAAGAACATTGTACAAAACTTGTTACCGATGCTGCTGAAATTTTAGAAGAACTAATTAAGGTAAAAGTATAATGCCAAATTTAGATAAATTAAACTTTTTAACAGCCGGAATGCCTTTATCAACAGGAAAAGGCGGATATCCGAGAGCTTTTGAAATTATAGAAGAAATGGGACTTGACGGTTTGGAAGTTGAATTTGTTCACGGTGTTAGAATGTCAGATGAAACCCGTGCACTTTTAAACAAAATCCAGCAAGAAAAAAATCTTATTTTAACCGCTCATGGTCCGTTTTATATTAACTTAAATTCAAAAGAAGAAGATAAAGTGGAAGCAAGCGTTCAAAGAATCATAGATACAGCTCAGGCAGCATCTGATTTTGGCGGATACAGTATAACATATCACGCGGCATTTTATATGGGGAAAGACAAGGAAACTGTCTACCAACAGGTCAGAACTCAAACCCAAAAGATTATTGAAACTCTTAAAAAACAAAATATTAAAATGTGGATTCGTCCTGAAACTACAGGCAAAGCAACCCAGTGGGGAGATTATGAGGAAATCATAAGACTTTCAAAAGAATTTGAACAGGTTTTACCTTGTATAGATTTTTCGCATATTCATGCCCGTACAGCCGGAGAATACAATACATACGATGAGTTTTGCAAAGTCTTAGACAGAATCGGAACAGAGCTTGGTGATTTTGCTTTGAATAATTTCCACGCACATTTAGCCGGAATAGATTATTCTTCAAAAGGCGAAAAGCGCCACCTTATTTTAGAAGAATCCGATATGAACTATAAAGACTTGTTAAAAGCTTTAAAAGAATTCCACGTTAAAGGAGCGCTTGTCTGCGAAAGCCCGAATATTGAAACAGATACTAAAATCTTAAAAGATTATTATATGAGTTTGTAATTAAAGTTTTTCCGTATTTTGCCGTAATTCATGATGCAACTTATAACATTATGAGGCATGGTATGTTTAATTCTGTAAATAATCCTTTTGGTCAACGTATTGAATCCGCGAAATCTACAGGTCAGGATAAGCAGCAAAAAGGTCAAGAACAACAAAAAGATGAAGAAAAAAGATATCTCGAAAATGATGAAAAAGATGAGGTAAAACTTGGCGGATTACCAATTTTAACAGAAGATGAAGTTTTATCAATGACCAAAAGTTACATTGAACGGTTAAAATCAGAAAACGATACCCGTGAAAAAGTTATCCAAAAACTTGACAAATTCTTAGCAAAATTTGACGTGAAAAAATTTATGAAACAGAACCCTAATATGACAAGTGCTGATTTTCATATGATAATGTATAATGAAACTGCGGATTTGGTAAACTAATTCTTTTTATCTTTTATAATAATTCCGGCAGATTCTTTCATCATTCTGGCTGTTGTTTTTCCTGCACTGCCAATATCAAACGTACATCCACAGCCTGTTTCAGGCATGATACCTAATTGAGTAACACTTATATTACCATTTGAAAGAACTGATTCTGTAGCCTTTACTGAAAACGGAAAAATATCCTGCCCCCATTTATTAGGACCTTTTCGTCCGTTTACATCAATTGCAGCTATTTTCAAACTTCCTGCAGAATCAGTAAGTATTATCATACTATTATCAAGAACATATGCACCGACATTATCATAACTTACAAAACAGCCGTTCGCTGTCGGATAATTTTCCGGAACACATCCTAAATCAACAGCATCTCCTTCACAAATTTTTGTTACACCCATTGCACGGAGAAAACTGTCTGTAAGCACCCGACAACCACCGTTATCTGAAACTGTAGTTCCTGCTGCTATATTTAAACCAAATTCTTTTTTTTCATCATCTGTTGGCAATAAATAACATTGATAAATCTTACCTTCATCGATAGTAATTGTTTTTAACGCAGAATTCATTTTGGAATAAGCAGTTCTAAATTCTGCAAGTCTTGCCCTTTGCTGAACAGAAGCACCAACTGTTGACAGCGTCATTGTTGCAAGTGCCCCTAAAAGTGCTATTGTTAATAAAACTTCAGATAGTGTATACGCAAATTTTTTATTCATCAAACTCATACTTATAAAACCCCGCTTAGGCTATATACTAATTTTACCACATTAATCACTTACAGTCAATGGAAAAGGGCTGAAACTAAGCTCTAGGGTGGGTTTCATTGTAAACCTCTTTCATATGCTGCATAGAAATATGTGTATAAATCTGGGTATTTGATATACTTGCATGTCCTAAAAGTTCCTGAACAACCCTTAAATCCGCTCCGTTTTCAATTAAATGAGTCGCAAAACTGTGTCTGAACATGTGCGGTGTAACTTTTTTAGGCAGTTCAATTTTATCAACAATATCATTTATAACATTTCTAATCATCTTAGTCTGAAGTCTGTAGCCTGTTTTGTTGATAAAAACAGGAGTTGTATCTGTTATTGGTTCTAAAGGAAAACCTTTTGCAACAAGTGGTCTTGCAAAATCAATATACCCTTGTAAATAACTTTTTGCTCTGTCTGTCACAAGAATAATTCTTTCTTTTGACCCCTTACCAAAAACAGTAATTTCATTATTTTCAAGGTTAAGATTTCCGAAATTCAAACCGCTGAGTTCAGAAACACGCATTCCACTAGCCCAGAGAAGTTCTAAAATCGCACGGTTTCTATATCCTGCAGGAGTATCGATATTTATATTACTCAAAATCTGTTCTATCTCATCCGTTGTTAGGAATTTTGGCAGCGACTTCGGTCGTTTGGGGGATATTAAACTTTCAGCAGGATTATTGTCAACTTTTTTCTCTCTATGCAAGTATTTATAAAAGGTTCGGATGGATGCAATCTTTCTCGCGACTGTCGTTTTTTTGTAATCAAATATCTTTAAAAAATGCAAATATTCTCTTACTTTTGCGAATTTTACCTCCTCACACACCTCATCATCAAGCCATATTAAATATGCTAAAATATCCGCATAGTAAGCTTTTGCAGTGTGCTGTGAAAAATTTTTTTCTACCAAAATGTATGATCTGAAATCCTCTAAATCCTGTTTTGATCTTGCGTTTAATGCCATATGTTAACCTTATTGCTTTTTTCTGATAACTATTATACAATATTTTCATAAGATTTAGAATAGTTATAAGTAAAAAAGTAGGTGAAAACATGAATTGTAAAAAATTATTAGTTACTTCAATGATTTTAACATCTTGTATTCTTTGTGCACCTAATGTGTTTGCTGCTCAACCTATAAAAGTTCAGGTATCTAAAAGTTACGTTGATATAAGCAAATTAATTGAATATAACAATTATGAAGATGCCGATCAACGTCTGAAAGCAATATTGAGTAAAAACCCTAACGATTTGGATGCTAAAGCATTACAGCTGATTTCTCAGGCTAAACAATGGAAATTAGCACCTGCACAGGCAGAACTTGATAAATTATTGAAAAAATATCCGAATAAACCGGAATTCCACTATGCTCAAGGTCTTGTTTACTTAATGAGAGAAACATCATCTGACGTTGAGTATATCAAAAATATTGCAAACCTTTCAGATGCTGCAATTAAAGAATTCAATACAGCAGTAAGTTTAGACAGCACATATTATCAGGCATATAACGCTATGGGTGTTGCAAACCTTAAATTAGGCAACAAAAATGATGCTCAAACTTTATTCAAAACTGCATTAAAAAATAACCCTAATTTTGCACCTGCTTACGACAACCTTGGTAATGTTGCAATGCTTGACGGCGATTTAGATCAAGCTGAAAAATATTACTTACAAGCAATCAAATGTAATTCACACAACCCGACTTCTATGTATCATATGGGTCAAGTTGAAGCAAGACGCGGTGATTACACAAAAGCTTTAACCTGGTTAAACCACTCACTTCACATCAACCCGAATTCATCTCCGGGATGGAATCTTCAAGGTGAATTGTACCTAAAACAAGGTAACCAGGCTGCAGCTATAAATTCTTTCAAAAAAGCTATCCACGTAAAACCTGAAAATATACGTCCGTATATCAATCTTGCTGGCGTTTACGAAAGAAGAGCAGACCACGAGTTTGCTATGGAAGAACTTAAAACAGCTATTATCTTAAATCCTAACTATAAAGAAGGTATTTATAGAGTTGCTAATATGTCATTAGAAACTAAAAAATACCAGCAGGCTCTTGAATACTATTCAAGATTGTTAGGTGACAGAACATACAACAACAATGCTATTATCGGTTTGGCAAATACATACTATGAAATGTCAAAAGATACAGCAGACAGCAGAGATTTCACAACAAATAAAGACGTATATCTTGCTTATGATTATGTAAATGAAGCAATTCAAAGAACTCCAAATGATTTGAAACTTCACCTTGCAAAAATCAAATTAGGCAAGCTTACACACCAGATGGAATTAACTCAGGATAATCTGAATTACATTGTACAATCAGCAAGCAACAGCTTAATGGATACAGTAATCAAAGGTGAAGCATTCCTTTCTCTAGGACGTGAAAAAGATGCTGTATACACATTTGAAAACGCAATTAACTTTGCAAACAGTGTTGATGATGAATTATACTTAGCTGAAATCCTCGTTCAGCATAAACAGTTCAGAACAGCAAGAAAAGCACTTCAAAAAGTCTTGATGGCTGATCCTGATAACAGAATTGCAGAAAACGGTATTCACTATATCAACTTATGCGAAATGAAATCAAACGAATTCTTTGAAATTGCACTTCGTCAATACAAAGAAGGCAACTACGCATCTGCTATCGAATACTGTAACAGAGCAATCGACTTTTATCACAACGCACCGTCAATTGCTAAGTTAAAAGCTCAATCTTACGAAGCTGAAGGAAACTATCAGGGCGCAGTTAAGTACTATACACAATATTTAGCATTAGCACCTAATGCTTCTGATAAAAACGCTGTTCTTCAAAGAATCGCAGTATTCCAGCAAAAAATCTAGCGGATTTTGCATAAGAAAACTATGAAGAAAAAATTCGACATACGAAAAACATTTGAAACATTTTTGAGAGAGCCTCTTAGTATTTTAACTGAGGGGCTGTTTCAAATAGTAAATATTCAAGCAAATATTTTCAATCAAGAATCCTCTTTCAGCATTGATTTTATAAAAAATAAAACCCAATTAACCGTGGTAAATAATGAAAAGATGGCGAATTTGTTCCAAACAGTTTTATACAAAAGCAAAGTTAAAGAAGTAAAAGAAAAAGCGGCAGCATCAAAATGAAATCATATTTAAACGCAAAATTTTTAATAAGTGCAGAAAAATTAAGTCAGTGTCCTGATTATACATTGCCTGAGTTTCCGCTTTTGGGCAGATCAAATGTCGGTAAATCATCATTTATCAACGGACTTGCAAATAATAAAAAACTTGCCAAAACCTCAAATGTACCTGGCAAAACAAGGCTTATTAACTTTTTTAATTTTTCTGATGAATTTATGATTGCGGATTTACCGGGATACGGCTATGCTAAGGTTTCTATTGAAGCAAGAAATAAATGGCAGAAGTATTTGGAAGAATATCTTTTAAAGCGTGAACAAATTCAAACTCTTGTTCAGCTTGTTGATGCGCGTCACGAGATACAAAAAAACGATTTCCAAATGCGTGAATGGGTATTGGCTTATGATTTACCTGTTATAACAGTTGTCACAAAAATAGATTGTATTTCAAAAAACAAAATTCAGAGTGCATTAGCACATGTTCGCAAAGAATTTGGCGGGGAAATTTTTCCGTTCAGCGCAGTAGACAACAGATACAACGAAAAAATACTGGAATTCTTTACATCAAAGGAGAAAAGTTTATGAAAAAATCAGAACTTGACTTAACCGATTATACCTAAATTTAAGAGTTTTTAATAAATAATCTTGAATTACAATTACAATCAATTTAATTATAAATATAATAGATGAATTTCCAAAGCAATAAAAATGCCTGAGTCTTTTTAACATACATCCAGGCAATAATATTTGTTCTCTTTTTCATACAATAATGCATTAAAACATTCTATGTCTTTATGCTTAAATTCTATTTTTATTTATAATTTATCTGGTCATTTAAATCCCTAGCTTGTTTATATAGAATATTAAACATGAAGATATTTTTCTATTAGACAGTCGGGTAATTATAATTTTACAATATAGTGATAACCATTTCCATTTTTATAATATAATGAAGAAAAAAGATTGGAGAGAAAATGTACAATACGAAAAAAATAACCGAAGATTTATTCTGGGTTGGTGCAAATGACAGAAGAATTTCACTTTTTGAAAGTGTTTATCCCGTACCAACCGGCGTTTCATATAACTCATACCTTTTAATGGATGAAAAAACAGTTTTGCTTGATACTGTTGATAAATCAGTTAATCACCAATTTTTGGAAAATGTTGCACATGTTTTGAACGGTAAAAATCTTGATTATCTGATAATCAACCATATGGAACCGGATCATTGTGCTGAAATTCCGACAATTGTTGCTAAATATCCGAATGTTAAAATTGTATGCAATGCAAAAATTCAAACAATGATTAAACAATTCTTTGATTTTGAACTTCCTGAAGAACAATATATGATTGTAAAAGAAGGCGACAGTTTAAATACAGGCAGACACAATTTAACATTTGTATTTGCTCCGATGGTTCATTGGCCGGAAGTTATGGTAACTTACGATACTGTTGATAAAATTTTATTTTCAGCTGATGCTTTTGGCAGCTTTGGTGCAATTGACGGTAATATTTTTGCTGATGAAGTTGATTTTGACCACAGATACATGGATGAAGCAAGACGTTATTATACAAATATTGTCGGTAAATACGGCCAGCAGGTTCAAATGTTATTGAAAAAAGCCGCAAATATTGATATTCAAATGATTTGTCCGCTTCATGGATATGTTTGGCGCAAAGATTTAGACAAATTCATTGATAAATACGTAAAATGGTCAACTTATACACCGGAAATAAATTCTGTTATGATAGCTTACGCTTCAGTTTATGGCGGAACACAAAACGCAGCAGAAATTTTAGCAGGTAAATTAGCCCAAAACGGTGTAAAAGATATTAAAATGTATGATGTTTCAGTAACACATCCATCTTATATTTTATCAGATGCATTTAAATATTCTCATATTGTATTTGCTTCAACCACATACAATAACGGGATTTTTGTTAATATGGAAAATCTTTTACATGATGTCGTTGCCCATAATCTTCAAAATCGTAAAATTGCGATTTTAGAAAATGGTTCTTGGGCACCTGTTTCCGGTAAATTAATGACAGAAGTTTTATCGGGGCTTAAAAACACCGAAATAATTGAATCTAAGGTTTCATTGAAATCTTCTGTTAAATCAGACAAATACGAAGAATTAGAAAATCTTGCAAAAGAAATTATAGAAAGTATGAAATAAAGGAGAAAAATTATGTTAGACAAAAAATTAGAAAACGCTTTTAACGATCAAATTAACAAAGAACTTTACTCAGAATACCTATACCTTGGTATGAAAGCAATTTTTGCAGACCTAAATTTACCGGGATTTGTAAACTGGTTTGATGTTCAGGTTCAGGAAGAAAGAGCTCACGCTATGGGGATGTTTGATTACGTATTTGAACGCAACGGAAAAGTTGAATTAGCTGCAATCGACAAACCAGAAATCAAAGGTTCAACACCATTAGAAATATTTGAACAAGTTTTGGAACACGAAGAATTTGTAACATCACGTATTAATGCTTTGATGGATGTGGCAGAAGAAGTTAAAGACCGTGCAGCTTTATCTTTCTTAGATTGGTACTTAAAAGAACAGGTTGAAGAAGAATCAAATGTTGGCGGAGTTTTAGCTAACTTAAGACTAATTGGCGATGATAAAAAAGCATTATTTATGCTTGATAAAGAATTAGCCGCAAGAGTATTTAATCCTCCTGTTATTGGCTAGGTCCTCAGTTTTCAATATTATATGGCGCGGCTCAAAATTGAGCCGCGCCGCTTTTATAACCATTCTGAAAAAATATTTAGTGCTTTTTTTAGTTGTTCAAAATTATTTCCATAACCAATTCTTAGATATTTATCCATTTCAAGCGTTTCACCGGGCAGTATCATTACCCCCGTTTCTTCTTGCAATCGCTTACAAAGTTCAACAGAGCTCAACGGCGCATCATAATAAACAAATGCTGTAGTTCCGCCTTGCGGTGTAACAAGACGAACTTTAGGCTCTGATTTTACCCAATCTGTCAGAATCTTTTTACCTGTTGCAATTTTTGCCAGATTTCGCGCAATAATTTTATCCTTATTTTCAATCGCAAGCGCAGCAAAATAATCATCCAGAATTCCAACACTTATTGTATTATATTCACGCTGGGAATTAATTTGTTCCATTATATTTTGATCAACTGCAATCCAACCTAAGCGCAGACCCGCAAGCGAAAAAACTTTTGACATACTACCTGTTGAAATACCTTTATCATAAATATCCACAACAGATTCACAAAATGGATTTCCACTGTGATTTAACCCGCGATAAACTTCATCACACAAAATATATGCATTCGCTTTTTTAGCTATTTCTACAATTTTTACCAGCATTTCATCAGGAATCACTGCACCTGTCGGATTATTCGGATTGTTAATACAAATAAGTTTTGTATCCTGCCCGACAATTTTTTCAAGTTTTTCTAAATCAGGAAGCCAGTTATTTTTTTCTTCCAGAAAAAACATTTTAACACCAGCACCAAATGATTTTGGAATTGAATAATGCTGTTGATAAGTCGGAACAATCGATACAACTTTATCTCCCGGTTCAACAAGAGTAAGCATAACAAGATGATTTGCTCCAATTGCACCATGTGTTATTGTAATATTTTCAGCAGATTGATTTTTATACATTGTACAAATTGCATTTTTAAGTCTTTCACTGCCGTGAATCGCACCGTAATTCAATTTACGCGAAAAAATTTCATTTATATGACTTTCCCGTCCGCCGACAAGTTCCAAAAGTTCATCTATTGATAAAGACTCAACGCAAGTATCTGCCAAATCATACACTGCATCTTTTTCATATTTATTAAACCATTTTTCAACTTTAAATTTATCTATTTTCATACACTAATTAAAGCGGAAACATAGATAATTTTAAACTGCCTTTAAATAAATACTTCAATTTTGTCATAAATGGAAATGCTTCCAGCGCCATCATAATTGTCTTTTTTTCAATTCCTAAAGCCGACAATTTTTTAACATCACAATCAAGCCATGATATAAGATAAGTCACGGTTTTAAGATTATAATCACAGCAATATTTTTTATGCGCCGATAACAAAAATTCGTAAATATCTTCAAAAGTATAATCCAAATTTTTATTAGTCAAAATAGAACGAATGATATCAACCGTTGTTGAACCGCCGTCATTTTCGTAAAACCTTACACTTTCGCCCAGCATAAATTCTAAACTTGGAAGATTAGTTATCCCCAGAGTTTTCATTGAATTTTTTGGGACAATCATTTTTTTATTACGATTTTCAAAAACATCCCAAACTTCTTTAGCTTTACGGTTTAAGTATTCTTTTGCAGCTTTAAATTCTTTTTCTGCACCGTATTTTGATTTTAAATACTTGATATCATTAACTGAATCTTTATCAATTGCTTTTGCAAGTTTTACAGCAATCTCCATTGCTTTTTTATCAGGCAGGTCACAATCCAAAACCAATACGCCAAAAGGATTTGTACTAAACGAACTTACGCTGGCTGCTAAAGATGCTGTTGGTTTGTTGTTTTGAACAAATGCACAGGAAACATTTTCTTGATTTGAAAATATTTCATCAAAAATATCACAGTCTTTTTGTGCTGCCAATACTTTTTCCATGTAAATTTCCCCTATATATTAATAAAGGATTTTTTATCGAAAAAATTGACTGATTGTAACAGTTTAATTTACAATTTTGCAAATTCCATGTGATTTTGAATGCCTTGTTCCAAAAACAGGATTATCGTAAGTTATTTCGCCAACTGATGAATTTTCGCCATTTGCTCTGTTAATCACAACATGCGACATCATAATAAAATCATCCGTCATAGATTGGAAATCAAATTCAATTTTATCTGATTCGTAGTAAGTTACATTTGCTATGGGTTGTTTTTGCAGATAAATTTTTTTGTAAGGTTCATCAATCATAAAAACTCTAAATTGTTTGTTTTTAGTAACAATAGAATTATCAGAATTGTAGATTGTTTCTTCAAAATCGCATCTAAGCTTTTGCATAGTATTAAACTCGGGAACAAAGGCATCAGCAAAAACCGCACAAACAGTTAATGAAATAAATAAAAAAAGTAAAAAAAGCTTCGTCTTCATAACAAAATAATACAACAAATAAAAATTTTTATGATATCATTATAATAATCTTGTCATAGTGGCACTCTGCCGCAGGAAAAGTTGACTAAATGTCAAGTTTTCCGAGAGGGTTCTCCTTGAGAGAACTTCCGCCACGTAGACTAACAAAAATTTGACAATTTAATATAAAATAATACATAGGTCGTAGTGGCGGAATGGTAGACGCGCACGCTTGAGGGGCGTGTGGAGAGATCTGTGGGGGTTCGAGTCCCCCCTACGACACCATAAAGAAAATTTAGGACAAAAAGTCCAAATTTTCTTTTTTGTATCAGGGTGCTCTCACATGAATTTTTCTTTTTATGAAAAATTCATGGTTTCAACCGATAAATCGGCATACCTTCGCGGTAAAGTTCGGGTTTCATACCCTCACTAACGCTCAGGCAGAGTCCCCCCTACGACAATTTTCCAGAGGAGAGATGAATACAAAAAATCGTAACCGTTGTTTTTGGGTAAATATGAAAAATCCGCTCTATATTGATTATCACGACAAAGAATGGGGTGTTCCTGAGCATTCAGATAAAAAGCTTTTCGAAATGTTAATACTGGAGAGTTTTCAAGCCGGTTTAACCTGGGAATGTATTTTAAATAAACGTGAAAATTTTAGAAAAGCTTTTGACAATTTTGATATTGAAAAAATAAGTCATTATAATACTGAAAAATGTGCTCAATTACTCACTGATACAGGCATAATCAGAAACAAACTTAAAATAAACGGAGCTGTTACCAACAGTTTAATATTTAAACAAATTCAAAAAGAATATGGTTCATTTGATAAATATATTTGGGGATTTACTGACGGTAAAGTGATTTTTGAACCTTGTGATATTCGCACAACTTCTCCATTGTCAGACGCAATTTCAAAAGATCTTAAAAAACGTGGTATGAAATTTGTAGGCTCTACCATAATTTATTCATATTTACAAGCAATCGGTATTATTAATGGACATTTAAAAAACTGTTATTTATATAAACAAGAGTAAACATTTACAATTTCATCTCTACATATGGAAGTTCTTTAAATCCTTTTTTCTTATAAACGTGAACAGCGTGAGTATTTTCTTTTTCAACTTCTAATTTAAATATATTATCAGGATATTTTTGTTTAATATATTCAACAAATTCAGGAATAATTCCGTTTCCTCGATATTCAGGTTTTACATATAAATCTTCAAACCAAAGGCAAGGTTTTCCAAATTCAGTTGAAAAACTTTTCGCAATCATTGAATAGCCTAAAATGTTTACACCCGAACAGAACACATAACCTTCTAAGTATGGACTGCTATTTAGACAATTTAAAAAATCATTTTCAAAAATCTCTTCAGAACCATTTGTAAACACTGCATCTGATGAATAAAATGTTTTCATCATTGCAATGATTTCTTTTTTATCATTTATATGTATTTGTCTGATTTCAAAATCCATAATATTATTTTATCCCTAAAATATACAATTGTACAATCTTGACAATACAGTTTGTCTTGCGTATATTATATATACAAAGGTGGCGACATGGCCAAGTGGTAAGGCAGAAGCCTGCAAAGCTTTTATCCCCCAGTTCGAATCTGGGTGTCGCCTTTTTAATTCATATAAACCGACCAGTAAGGTCGGTTTTTTATTATCGTTGACTTTTATTCATTTATCCTTATAACCATGCAAGATGTCATATATTTGGAGGATTTTTGCCAAAAACATTGAGGAATTTCTTTAAATATTCGACAATATTAATAATATAACATGTAGAGGTAGAACTATGAGATTAAACAGCGGTATTCAGTTTAATGACAGCGGATTGACAGCATCAATTCGTGCCATGCATCTGGATAGTGAAATAATTGGTATAAGCAACGAAAACATTAGCGGTTTTGATAAAGTCGGTTATCAGAGAAAAGAAGCTGTTGTATCTTCATTTGCAGAATATCTCGGGGTTCACGCCCTATCTACAACAAGAGATGATAAAGTCGGTCGTATTGCTGTTTCAGATAAACCGCTTGATATTGCAATTGCAAATAAAGGTTATTTCCAAACTAAAAATGAATACGGTGTAAAACTTACCCGTGACGGACGTTTTCAGATAGGTAAAGACGGAACTCTTTTAACTTTGGAAAATGCGCAAGTTTTATCAAATGCCGGTGTTCCGATTAAATTTCCGTTCATTCCGCAGGATTTAAAACAAATAAAAATCGACAAAACAGGTAAAATTACTATGTTTAACCCTGATACACATAAATTAACCTTAATCGGTCAAATCGGAGTTGTCGACAGCAGCGGAATAGCTGTTATGGAACCTAATGTTAAGCAAGGATATAACGAATATTCTAACGTTGCATTACAGCAGGAATTTTTATCAATGATGCCTGTTATTAAAAATTTTGATGCTAACAGACAATTATTTATGCTTCAAAATTCTGTTTTAGGCAAGACTATTTCACAATTAAGTCAATAAAGAGGTTTGATAGATGTATAATTTACAAGCAATAATTTCAAAAGGTACAAATAACGCACTTATTCAATTTGACAAATTCGGTCAAATTGCAAATAACCTGTCTAATTTCCAAACTACAGGTTACAAAGATGTATCTTTTGAACAGATTTTAAGAGAGGACGGATACTTAACCGGTGCTGTCAGAACAAATTATACACAAGGTTCAATAAGAATTACAAGCAATCCTTATGATGTCGCAATTGATGGAGCGGGATATATTCCTGTAGTATCTCCACAAGGTGAAATTCAATACACACGTGACGGGGCTTTCCGCCAGGGGAAAGATGGTTATCTGACAACCCGTGACGGTTGGATTGTAGGCGAAGGTATTCAAATTCCTTCAAATTGTTTTAAATTTGAAATTAAACAAAACGGAGATGTTTTAGCATACGATTCAAGAGGAGCTAAAGCCAAAAAAGTCGGAACAATTCCGCTTGTAAGGTTTGATAATCCTGCGGGCATGGAATCAACCGATATGAATAGACTTAAACCGACTGATGATGCCGGAGAAGCAAGACTTGTAAAAAATCATGACTGTATTAAACAAAATAATCTTGAAGCATCAAACGTCAGCATTTATCGTTCAGCAACAGATTTATTAAGACTAAATGCTTCAATGCTTGCAAGTATGCAGATGATGAAACTTGCAGATTCAATGTACAATAAAGCAATTAATATAAGAGAGGCTTAGGATAGAGGTTAATTATGTATACATCACTTGATAGTATGGGCAAAGTATCCTTAATGATGGATTTGATTTCTCAAAGACAACGTGCTTTGGGTTCAAACATCGCTAACGTGCATACACCCGGTTACATAAGACAAGATATTGAGTTCGGACAATACTTAAGCACTATGAACAGCCCTCTGGAAACAAGATTATCCGAAAAACTTGGTCCTTCTGCAATTGCAACTGACAGATCAGAAGAACCTGTTAATGCTGCTAACGAGCTTTTAAAAATTCAAGAAAACTCAATTCTTTATTCAATGGCTACAAGAAGAATGTCAAACATAGTTACAGAAATGAAAACCGTAATAAATGTCGGTAAATAATAAGTAAGGTAAGGTGATAAAATGGGTATAATGGATTCAATAGATATCGGTGCAAAAGCGCTTCAAGTTCACGGAAAGCGTATTGATATCCACGCAAAAAATATCGCAAACCTTGATACTCCAAATTACGTGAGAAAAATTCCGGTATTAACAGCCGTTGATGATATTTCTTTCCACGGACTTATGAACAATATGAAAGAAGATGTTTTCGGTGTAGGAACTTTACCGTATCTTCAAGGCGGTGTAAATTTTTCAGGTGTAGTAGAAGACCCGACACTCGGTCACAAAATCTACAAACCCGGTCATCCTGATGCAGATGAAAACGGTTATATAAGAGCATCAAATGTTAACGCAATGGTTGATATCGCAGACGCACTTGTAGCTCAAAGAGCATACGAAGCTAACCTTGCACTGGTGAATATTTCAAAATCAATGGCACAACGAGCTTTAGAAATAGGTAAGTAGTCCTCAGCCGGATGTAACTTCCAAACACGAATAGAGTTATATTAGGAAAAAGAGAATAAAATGTCATCTTCAATGAACAGATATAAAAATGATTTTTCAATAAGATTCGCGCAATTAATGCAAGAACGACTTCCTGTATGGAAAAAAATGCAAAAGGAAGAAAGAAGCAGTTTATATAGTTTACCATCCATTGGAGGTTATTTACTTGTTTCACTGTTTGGCTTTATACCCGGTAAAAATGAAACTAATTATGATTTAAATTTCCACATCTTTATAGCTGTAATTTGTTTTATTGGTGCTGTTATTTTTAATATTCAAAACACTAATAAAACATATCAAAATCGAGTTAAAGGAACATTTTTCAGCGAATTATTACACGTTTTTGATAAAAATATAAAATATGCAAAAAACCGAAAAATCCCATCTTCATATTTTGAAAACAGCAAATTATATAACCACACAATTGAAATAAGAACTGATGATGATATATTTTACGGAAACTATAAAGATGTAGATTTCACCATTAATGAAACGGATTTTGGCTATGAAACAAGAGATTCCAAAGGCAGAAGACATTATCACTGTATGTTTAAAGGTGCAGCAATGCATTTTCAAATGAATAAACAAATTAAATCACGTGTTCTTATCAAATCAAAAACTCTTTTAAACTTTGCACCGCAAAACTTTGAAAAAGTAGAACTTGAATCCTGTGATTTTGCAAAAAAATATAATGTTTTTGTTGAAAAAAATATTGCCGGCGGAAGCGGTCAAATTGAAGCAAGATATCTTTTAAATACAGCATTTATGGATAGATTAATGCAAATTCAGACAAGTTTTAAAGTAAGCAAAATGGATTGTTCAATTTACGGTAACGAAATGCTTGTAATGCTTTCAACAAACAAAGATTTATTTGAAATGAATCATTTGTTAGGTAAAATTGATGATATAAAACAATATAATCATTTATTTGATGAGTTTGCATCTGTTTTATCATTTATTGAAGTCTTAAATCTTTCAAGCAGAACAAAATTATAGGGGTAAATAGGGGTAAATAGGGGTAAATAGGGGAAAATATGAATATAAAAAATATTAAAAATTTAATAAGCTGGAATATAATATCTGCTATTGGATATTTGAGTTTATTAATGACAGCCGTATTTTTAATTATGTACTCCCTTGGAGCATCCGGAATAAATGTACAGGCAGATTCAAACGAATATTTTTATGATTATTTAGAAAAATATGTAATCGCACCATACTTTGGAATTTACAAGTTTCAGATTCTGGTAATTATTTTGCTGATTATAGGTTCAGTTTACGAAAAGAAAAAATACTTAGAAAACAATGAACCCGGATTTATTTTATTTCCGGAAAGAGAAAAGATATACTCAATACTTTTTTTAAGCGGAATATACTTAAATGTTTTACCATTAATTTTGTTATTGATAACCTTTATTCCTGTTCATTTCAGACTTTTGTAAACTAGCGTGAGCTAATCATTTGTTCCATCATGTTTTTTGCAGTTTCAAGCTGGGTATCTTTGCGTTCAATTATATCTTCACGTTTCAGCGGTAAAATCACATCCGGATTTATTCCTTGTTTATTAATATCTTTACCTTTAGGAGTAAGATATTTTGCGATAGTAAGATTTATTCCTGTTTCATTCGGCATAGATATAATTTTTTGCACCATACCTTTGCCGTAGGTTTTTGTTCCAATAAGTTTGGCTCTGTGATAATCTTTCATTGCGCCGGAAAATATTTCACTTGCACTGGCACTTGCCCCATCTACAAGGATTATAACAGGTTTTTCGATATTTACATTGTTATCCTGTGCCATAATATCGTAATGATAATTATTTCTGCCTACAATACTTACAATTTTGCCTTTTGGAATAAATAAATTTGTCACAAAGACCGCGTTTGGTAATAATCCACCGGTATTTCCGCGAATATCAATAATCAAACCCTCAGTACTGTCAGTATTTTCCAGAGCTTCAAGAAACTCATTAGGTGTAGAGTTACTGATAAAACTTAAAATCTGAATATATCCGATATTTTTATCAACAGAACTTTTAACGGTTTTTATTGCAATTTCTTTTCTTATAATTTTTTTCTTAATAAGTTCCTGATTACGCAAAACATCAATATTAACGAAGGTATTTACAGGCCCTTTAACAAGATTAGAAACTTCAGCCAGAGATAAACCGCTGACTTTTTTACCATCAATTGATAAAATTGTATCGTTAATTTTTAAATCCGCGAATTGTGCAGGTGTGTTTTCGATTACACTAATAATTTTTATTTTTCCGGAATCGTTAATTATATTAACTCCGATACCTGAAATTTTTGATGCGATAGAAATATTTTGTTCTGCGAATTCTTCTTTAGTCAGAAACCTTGAATAAGGGTCATCAAGACTTGCAAGCATAGTTTCTATTGCGACTTTGGCATCATCGGCAGTTTTAATCTTACCGCGGTAATGATTTTTCCAGCGAATCCAATATTGTCTGTTAAAATTCGGATCATAGTATTCATTTTTCACAACCTGCCAGGTGTGTTCAAAAAGTTTCTGTGGAGAAAGCTGTGAAGTATTTACCTTCTGTTCTTCAACATTAAGCATAGGGTTGTGATTATTGAGGAAAAAAGCATTAACGGCAAATAGTGTAATTGCTGCTGCTACAAAAAATATAACTGCTTTTATCCTTCTTCTCATAGTCCTATTTAACATCAAGGATTTTTTAGAATCAATATACTTTTTCTCTAACACAGGTAATTATTCAAAAATCTTTATAAATTTTACACTACAGCTTGTCAAACCCCGGAGAATATGATGGTAGGTTTTTATATCCCGCATTTTGTAAAACTGCTTTTTTAATATATTTGTTTGTATAATTTCCTTTTTCTAAAAGTTTTTTCAAAGTATTCTCGCGTTTTACAAGCGCATGAGCTTCTTGATTACTCTCCGGGTATGTTTTTAAAATATCATCCCATACAAAGGCTTCCATTGTCCAGGCATAAGTTTCTTCAGCAAGTGAGTTAAATTCATCTTGATGAAGCGCTTCATGTGCAAGTAATGCCGCAAGCGCACCTGCAGGTGCACTTTTGTGACGGTTGCTTATATAAATATATAAATTTTTACCTTTTTTCCAACCTAAAGCATCAAATGTCGCATATTCCTGATTAATTTGACCAAGATCTCTAAATTCAATTTTTACAGGTTTTTGAGAAAGATTGTTTCCTAAAATCGCGTTTCTGGAAAACATTCCTTCGGTATCTTTTAACATATCAAGCGCGACATAAAAAACTTCATCTTTTCCAACATCTTTATAGCTTGGAGTAATTTGTTTTATATACTCAGGGGTATATTTTGCAGGGTACTGGTGCGGTACTGTTGTTTCCGGCATTTTTGCTGCTGACACACTTCCTGCCCCAACCAGTAACATCGTTGATAATACTAACAGCTTTTGTATAAATCTTTTAACTTCCATCTTTCTGTCTCCCGTTAAATCCTTCATATAATCGTATTATATTTATCTTTTTTACAAAGGCAAAAGATTTTAGACTTAACTTATTAATTGTTTACTTTTTTCTGTTTAATTTTACAAGTTCTGAATACATAACCTTGTATTCAATTGAATCTTCAATACTTACAGCTTCTGACATATATTCTAAAGCTGTTTTGTAATCCTGTTTTAATTTATAAAACTTGCTCATTTCTGTATAATATTTCGGATTATTCAAATCATATAAAATTGCACGTTTCATACATTCGATTGCTTCTTCTAAATCATCTGATTTTTCCCGGACAAGAGCAAGATAATAATATCCCTCCGAACAATTGATATCAAGTGATATAGCTTCTTGAGCATAACCTTTTGCTAGCTCGTAATCTTCTTTTAAAAATGCACTTTTTGCGCCTAAAATATTTCCTAATATGTAATTTGGATTAATTTCAAGAATTTTATCAGATAATTCAATTGCTTTATCGTAATTTTTTTCTTTAATATAAATTTCAATTAAATCACTTAAATAGTTAAGATTTTCAGGATTTTTCGCAATCATTTCATTAACAATTTCTTCTGCTTTAGAAAAAATATTCAATTCCGTATAAATTTTACTCAGAGCACTTTTGGTGAAATCATCATCAAAACCTTTTTTAATATTTTCTTCCAATATTTTTTGCGCACCAATAAAATCATTATTTTTAGCCAAAAGCATTGCTCTTAATACACGCGCTCCGGAATGTTCAGGACAAATATCCAAAATCGCATCTATTTCTTTTTTGGTTTTTACAAAATCTTTCATATCATAAAATAAATATGCAAGAGAATATCTGTAATCCACATTATCAGGATTGATATACAAAGCTTTTTGGTATGCTTTTTGAGCTTCTTCTATCCAGCCGTTGTAAAAATAAGCGTTTCCAAGATTGTAATAATATTTTGAATTGGATTTATCAAGATTTGCAGCTTTTGAAAAACTTTTTATTGCTTCTACAAAATTCATATTTTCTAAATCAAATAGTCCTAAATAATTCAAAATTTCAGGATTTTGAGAGGTTTTGCCGATTTTTGAGAAAATTTCTTTTGCCTGTTCAAAATTATTTTCGTCAAATTTTATTCTGCCATCAAGCAGTAAAACTCTTTCATCATCAAAATCGCATGATGAGAGAAGTTCTTTAGCTTTTTCTTTTTCGCCGTTTGAATAAAATGCCGATGCGCATTCAATTTTTACATCTGAATTAAAAAATTCAGATTCTTTATATTTATCTATCTCGCAAAATAATTTTAGTTTCACAAGAATTTTCATTAAATCTTTCAAACTATCATTACAAGGATTTATTTCGAAAAGTTTTGTTGAAATTTCCAAAACACTGTCAGAATCTCCCTGACGCTCTTTTATTGTTCTGGTAAGTTTTAAAGCGCTAATATGATTCGGATTTAATTGGAAGATTTTTTCCAGATAATGAGAAGCTCTTGAATAATTATTCAATAGAAAATACAACTCTGCAATCTGATAAAGGATTTCTACATTATCATTTTCCAATTCAAGTGCTTTATAAAGCATTTCAATTGCCGGTTTGAAGTTTTGTGTTTCTTTTAATTCAAATGCTTGTTTAATATAATCAATAGTTTGAGTATCTTCCATAATCCTATCCGTTTCTATTCTTCAACCACTTCTTGCGGGATATAAATTTCACCTGCCGGTTCAACCGGTTTTTCTTTTTTCTTGAAATTGAAGCTTTTAAATTTCCATTTATTTTTCTTTTTTTTAGGTTCTTCAACTTTTTGATTTATAATAATCAAAACTTCATCTTCCCCAGCCATTTTAAGGTTATTTCTTGCTATTCCTTCAAGGCTGTTGTCTGATGTTACAACTTTTTTTTCTGATTTTAAATCTTCATTACGCATTTTTGCTTTTTTCAAAAGATTTTCAAGAGTAACCATTTTTCCTTGATAAGAAATGATTTTACCAACATTCAATATTGCACCGTAACCTATTTGAATCAAACAAAAAATCAAAACAATAGTAAAAAAAGAATAGTAAAAACCGGTTTTACGACTATGTTTGCGGCTTTTCTTTTTTTCAGATTCATTCGGATTATTTTGTTGTTCGAAATTTTCGTCCGGCAATATTAAATCCCCCTCACATCAATTATATCAGAATTTTTTCATCAAACAAATTGTATGTATAAATTTACAATTTGAAATTAGTTGTAACTTTAAACCTGTTTTTTACAAGTGAATTGTTTTCATCAAAAATTGAACTTGTACCAAGCTCTATGTTGAATCTATCTATATCTTTTTTCCCAAACGGATTTATAGATAGGACAAACTCTGCGATTTTAATATTTTTTGCAAAATTTGCCGAAACAGTTTCTTTTAATGACAGATATTGACCAAGTTTCAATTCCGGTGCGAATGAAAAATAATCATTAAAATCACCGTTTGTAGAGTTTACGGTTTTAGAAAATTCTGTGTTAAAAGCCATATATTTCGTGTCATATCGTGAATACAGCACTGTAGACTGTCTGAATTCCGCGTAATCAATTTTTTGCTTATACTGCGTTCCTGCTGAAAACTTCCCAAATGTTTGTTCTGTATCATACGAAGTTTGTTCAATAGTATATTCCATATTATTGAGTTTTGAGTAAAGATTGGTTGGCAATACGGTTGATTTATTAGCAGAGTACTTGCCGCCTTTAACTTTTACAGGCTTTTTGATTTTAACCATTTGGAATTCATCCAGCTCATCTTCTAATGAAATTGCATCCTCTTCCTCATCATAAACAGCATACCCTTGTAAAACATCAGAATACATATCATCTATTTTATAAACTTCGTCAACAGGATTGTATTCTTCTTCCTGCTCTACAACACCGGAAGTATCTGCTGTAATATCATCTGATACAATATCATCAGATACTTTTTCATCTTTTTTATCAGAAGAAGACACATTTGTATCCTCTTTGACAACATCGTCCGGAATATGATAGATAAACACCTTTGGCGCATCTTCATTTACTTTTTCAGGGACAGTCGTTTTTGCCATAGAGGGTAAAAATGTCAACATGAAAGATATTAACAATAAGCTAACCTTCTTCATATGATTATTTTACATCATTTTTTTAATTTCAGCAACGATTTTTGTAAAAAAACTATACGACTTGACAAATATATTTTTACATGTTAATATGTGTGTGGGGTAAATGTATATTTATAAGTCTTATCATTTGATGAGACTTTCTTTTTGTCTCAGAGGTATTTAATATACAACCATAAATGATTTAAGCATTCTTCCGCCGCCATCACCTTTTGAAACAACTTCAATTTTGTCTTTGTAATTCATAGAAGTTGAGCTTCCGCCGTCAAATGCCATTGCCCTGTCTAGTTTTAACTCATTGCAAAGCTTTTGAACATCATATAAATCCATCGGATTTTCATCTGTGATAATTAAAATATGACATTCATCTGTTCCTTTTAAACCAATAATTGTTCTTGATGTTTTATGTAAAACAGAAGCTGATTCCCTGATAACTTCACCGGCTTCATTTTTAACAATAAAACCTTCTTCTTCCATTTTTAATTCAGGCAGAATAAGCGGCCCGCCTTGAGCTGATGTTACAAGTGCACAACCAAACGGAACTTCTGATTTATGAGAAACAATTGAATACTCAAACTTATTTCCGCATTGCATTACTCTAAATTCACTGCGGTTTAGGATTTTATTCATATTTTTTCTGAAAAACGGATTCAAAAGAAGCGAATTGTTAAACATTGGATCAGCTGATGTGATTCTGTCTGTAACAACATAAGATATTGTTTTACCGTTTTTCGGGTCAAAGAAACCTGCATTTACAGTAAGCGTTGCTTTCGCTTTTTGGTGCGCTTCTCTGTTTGTAATCAAATCCTCAGATGTTACAAATTTGATTTTCTTTTTAATTTTTTCACCCTTCAAAATAATATGATAAATCCCGTTATCTTTATCAATTGACATTTCGCCTGCTGCAAAAACAGGTGAAAATACAGCTGAAAAAGTTATAACTAAAGTCAAAAATAGTTTCATTAATTTCATATTATAAATCCTTAGACTTGTAGAATCCGCAAATAGCAATTGTAAATGCTATAGTTGGAAGCGTTGATGTAATAAACGGTGATAAAATTTCTTTTTCTGCCAGCAAATCAAAAAACGGCAGAGTAATATAATAAACAAATATAAATCCGATTGCAATAGTAAACCCGATAAGTCTTTGTTCACGAGGTTTGCTAAATCCTAACAAACATCCCAATATTGCAAGCAAAATACAAATTAACGGATGGAAAAATCTTTGGAGATATTTGTTTAAAGTTCCGTGATATTCTTCAGATAAACCTTCTCTTTTTAGAAGTTTTACATAATTTTTCAAGTCTTTATTATTGATTTCACGTTCTTTCATTGTTGAATACGTCATCAGTGTAAAGGCATCTTTTGCTGATTGTCCTTCCAAAACTTTTAATTTATCAATATGCTTAATATCAATATAAATTCCGTCAGGAGAAATCTTATAATTTGAAACATCTTCAAGTTCCCACCTGTCATCATATGCATAACCGCGTTTAGCAGAATAAATATTTGTAAGCTGGTGAACATCCTGATAAACATGGCTGTCAAAATCAAGCACTATAACATTATTCAATTCTCTGTCATAAGATTTTGACACAATAACAGCCGCAAGCGGATGGCCTGTTTCATCTTTTTGCGTATAAATATATTGAGTTGAACGGATACTACCTTTAATTGCCATAATTTTAGCAGCAGCAGTCGGAGTTCCCTTATCGCCTGTCAAGAAACAAAGGAATGTAAAAATTACACTAAGCACAACAACAGGTGCAATAATTCGCGGAAAAGACATTCCGACAGCTCTAAAAATAGTAATTTCAGAATCCTTACTCATTTTATCAAATGTGAATAAAGTTCCTAAAAGCAATCCTACAGGAAAAGCTTTATCCAAAATCTTCGGCAGTTCATAAAACAATAAAAGTATAGCTGTTTTTAGCCCATATTCGCCTGCTAATGCTCCTTTAATTGTGTTTAAAAGAATTTCCGGCGCAATCCAGACAATAGTAAACAGCAAAATAGCAACCAAAGATGCTAAGCTTACCTGTTTAAACATATATCTGTCATAAATAGTTATTTTAGGAAACTTGAAATTCATTATAATGAGAAATCCTTTCCTAAGTAAAACTCTTTAGCAACAGGGTTAACAGCAACTTCTTCACTTTTACCCTGAATTTTAATTTTACCGTCAAAAATAACATATGCTCTATCTGTAATTGATAATGTCGCTTTCGGGTTGTGGTCTGTAATTAATACACCCAAACCTTTATCTTCAGAAAGTTTTCTGATATTGTCTTTAATTTCACCGATTGCAATCGGGTCAATACCTGTAAACGGTTCATCTAGCAAAATAAAATCAGGACTTGCAGCCAACGCTCTTGCAAGCTCTACACGGCGTCTTTCACCGCCTGATAAAGAAATAGCTGAAGCCTTACGAAGTCTTGCAACACCGAATTCGGCAAGTAATTCTTCCAATTTTGCTTTCTTTTCACATTCAGTAAGTTTATCATTCATCTCAAGAACAAGTTTGATATTATCCTCAACAGACAAACTTCTAAAACTTGATGCTTCCTGAGGCAAATATCCGATTCCGGCTCTTGCTCTGATATGCATAGGCCATGATGAAATCTCCTGACCGTCAAGTGTAATACTTCCCTTATTAGGTTTTACAAGCCCTACAACCATATAAAATGTTGTGGTTTTACCTGCACCGTTCGGTCCTAAAAGACAAACAACTTCACCTTTATTAATACTGAAAGAAACATCATTAACAACGCTTCTGTCACCGTAAATCTTTATTAAATTCTTCGCCTCAATTCTCATTTTATCCCCTTTATTTACATACAATTTTACTGAAAAAATAACCGAAATGCAAACATTCAGTAAAAATTTTAAATGTTTTATTTTTACAAAAACATTAAGAATTGTAAAAATCAGCAGGATAATATGTTACTTTTCAAAAAATATCGGGAATATAACATGTACACAGACCATTTTCTTTTTCTTTATTTTCTCCTACACAAAACATTTTACCGAAAAAAGCCGTAACAACGGCTGTTTTTCTTTGGAAAAGGATACAAAAAAAGCCCAAAAATTGACAAATTTTTGAGGTTTTTCAAATCCGACCTTAGGTGTGTGAACATCAGGTCGTGTGCGGGATAGCATATAACCTGATGTGAAACTGTACCCTAGAATTTGCAGAAAAATAAAAATTTTTCTCGCAAATTCATAAGTTTAGTTTTGTAAACATATTTGTAAACTGTTAAAGTTTTTATTTAACACGGTCGAATATAAATTTGTAGAAAGAATCTTTTATGCTAAAGTAACAATAAGAGGAGCTTTATGGTTGAGAATTTAGAAGATATGGAATTTGCAATCCCTGACGGACTTTTAGACGAAATTCAACAGAATATTGAAAATATTATCCGCGATTTTGATGTACCGGAAGAAAATAAAAATGAAGTTATAAAACAAATTAACTATATTTATACAAGAACAAAATATTTATCCATAACTGATGAATTAACCGGACTTTCTAACAGAAGATGTTTTGACAGTACTTTTGAAAAAGAATTTTTAAGGGCGCAAAGATACAATAATAAGCTTACTCTTGTAATGTTTGATATTGATTTTTTCAAAAAAGTTAATGACACATACGGTCATCAGTGCGGAGATTATATTTTGAAACAGGTTTCAAATGCTGCACTACAAACATTTAGAAAAACAGATACCGTATTTCGTTTTGGCGGGGAAGAATTTGTCGTAATCCTTACAGAAACAGATATCGAGCAATCAATTATACCGCTTGAAAGATTTAGAAAAACTGTTGAAACCCTTGATTTAAATTACCAGAACCAAAAACTAAATATCACAGTAAGTATCGGAGCATGCCAGCTTACTCCTGAAATTCATACAGCAGAAGAATTTCTTCATCAAACAGATAATGCGCTTTACGAAGCTAAAAATTCCGGCAGAAACAAAACCGTTCTTAGTAATTATCAGTAATTTTTAAGATATTTTGGAACTTCAACCAGCCTGTTACAACATGCTGTACGTTATCAATTCTTATAACACTGGCGTTTGACGTAACACCCGGTTTAACCCAGTTAGCGGAGTTTGGCAGACCGCCCGCCTGTTCGCCTGTTTTCACCTGAACTTTACTTAAAAACATACAGCCGATTGATAATGATTTAAAAATAACTTTTCTAAGATTTTCGTTATCAGTACAAAAATAAATTGATGCCAAGCCTTCCATAATTGTACCCAGACTGCAAGGCATAATATTATTTTTGAATGCTCCAAAATAGCTGTTATTTTGATTTGTAATTTGATCGCTTAAGGTTGGTATAGCCATTTGTTCCGCATACATTCTGTATGTATTTTTTTCTTCCGGTGTAACAAGATTGGCTTTAAATAATTTTTCTACAACAAGTACAGACCAATGGTCAAACGGAATATCAAGTTCTAAAGATTTTCTTGTTTTTACAAGATAATCCATAATTTTTTTAACTCCAGCAAGCCATTTTTCCTGAGGATCAACTTCGTACAAATACAAAAGCCCCGCAGCAGCTTCAGCAGGATAATAAATAGCTTCGGCTTGCTTATTGATAATCCCTGTTGTCATATCGTAATATGCGTAAATATTACCGTCTTCACTTTGCATAGACAATAAAAATTCACCCAATCCCTGCAAAACCTCTAACTCAATAGCATTTTCGGAATACAAATTTGCTAAAGCACACAAAGCAACACCTGCTGCACCTGATTTTGCAATCGGAAATTTAATCCCTTCTTCTTCCGGAATTGATATTACTACGTTTTTTCCATCCCCAATACTTTTGATATATCTGTCAACAAAATATTTTGATGATTTAATTCTTTCTTCTTTATATTTACTTACTAAACCGTATTTTTCATACATATACATAGAATACAAAACACCGGCATGGCGGAGTGAATTGTACGTATTATTTTCATAAGTTATTTCAGAATCTATATTTTTGCGATATTGAAATCTGCCGTTTTCTAAAATATTTCTGCCAATATATCCCATAGAAACAGAAATTTCCTGAAAATACGGTAAGTCTTTTGTATGTTCATGGGTATTTTTTTTCGCGTCTTTATAAAGTATAGATACGAACACCGCAACTATAGTTAAAAATATAACAGGAATTAATACTGTTGGTGATGATATATCAAACATATGATTATTATACCAAAGTTAAATTAAAATATAATAAAGCATTTGTATGATATTATAGAACTTTAACCAAGTTTCCTTGTTTATCAAAACTCATTGCAATTCTATCATCGTCAGAGTTGCTTTCTGTGTAGAAAACTAATTTATCATCTTTATAAACAGCAGTTTTAGAAGTGTTATTTGCAAGGTTATTTATATAAACTTCTTTTTCTCCGTCATTGTTATACATTGTTGTTTTGGTAACTTTTTCACCTAATTGTTCAACAATAGAATAGCCTTGATATTTAACATCCGGATTGTTGTTAAAGATAATTGATTTTACATTGTTTTTATCTTTTGCATCTTCAATACCGGTTAGTCTTCCTGTAACATCAAACATATGAATTACTTCACCATTGCCTGTATTTGTCGTGATTGAATGTAAAACACCGTTTGAATAGTATTTCTTTTCACCTTCTATAGATTTAGGATCATATCCTAAAATATAAGGCTGAGCAGGAACTAAATCTTTATCAGCAAACGGATTTATACCTGTATTGTTTGCAATCGGTTCTTCTGAAGAATGTTTAATGCCTGAAGGAATTCCGTTTTTATATGTAACTTTTTCTGATTTACGATTTTCTCTGTCTATTGTCTCAACAGATACAATTTGTCCTTTTGCATCAAATTGTGTTCTTTTTGAAGTAATACTACTCATTGTATTACCTTGTATTGGAGTTTCGGTACTTTCTTCAATAGCAGATGTTCCGTCAGCATAAATAATAGTTGCTTTTTCATAACCGTTCGGACCATATTCGATTTCAGCAACATTATCTAATTTTCCGTGGGAATAAACAGTGGTTTTTGTAATTCTTCCTTCTGAATCTCTTTCATTGATTTCTGTTAAAAATGATGACGGCATTTTACCAGGTTTAATATCATTAAAATTTTCCTGTTCACGAATCAATTTACCTGTCGTATTGTCATAAACTTCGATTTTTCTGATTGCATCGTTCGGCGTTGCGATATCCATTTTATAAATCACAGTAGTTTTGCCATTACGTTTGATAATAGAATCAAGCGCACCGTTTGGTGCTGTAACTCTTTCACCTTCAATAACTTTTATAGCTTCCGGCTGCAACACTGTCGGTAATGCCGGAGTAATTGTTTTTGGCGCGGTTTTAGCCGGTTGGTTATATGATGCTAAAGCATTAACTCCATTTAAATTCGGGTTTTGTACCTTTTGATTTATAGGTTGAGATACAGGCTGCTGTATTTGATATTGACCTGCTTGAACATTTTGAACACCCATTAACGGATTTATTGAATTAATCATATTACCTTCCTTTAAAAATTTTCACACTACACTTATTAGAGTAATAACACATAAACAAAATTAATTGCTTGTATGTAACATAATGTAAATGAATTAAAAATCTTCAAAAGTATTATATAATATTAAATATGCTAGAGATAAATGTTGATGATATTTCAAGAAGTTACGAAGAATTCAGACAGAACGTAAAAAATGGTAAAACATTTGCTGTTACAGGACTTACATCTGTACTGCGTTTGTTTTTATTATCTAAAATTAAAGCATATTCAAAGAAAAAAGTTTTATTTATAACTTCAACCGAGCAAAATGCACTAAAATATCAAAGTGATTTATCAAGCGGATTTAATATTCAAACTGAAGTTATGCCGTTTCAAAATATTTCAATGTATGACACGGTTTCGCCTAATTTATATGATTACGCACAGCAAATAAAAATTCTCCAAACCAAACCGGATATCGTAATCTGTCCTGTAAAATCACTTTTAGAAAAATTCCCGAATAAAGAATTTTTCAAAAAAAATAGTTTTAAAATCAAAGTTGGCGATAATATAGATTTAAAAGAACTTGCCCAAAGACTTGTGGAGCTTGGTTACAAAAAATCCACAATGGTTAATGATATTTCTGAATTCAGTATAAGAGGAGATATCGCGGATATCTTTTCACCTGACAATAACCCTGTAAGAATTGAACTCTGGGGAGACGAAGTTGTTGATATTAGATACTTTAACAACGAAACCCAAAAATCTATTGAAAAAATAAAAGAAATAAATATTTTACCGGTTTATAAATTTATTCTTGAAGGTAAAGAAAATCTTTTAAAAGAACTTCAAGCAGGAGAAGATGAAATTCCTGATGAATCCTATTTTGACGGTATTGAAGTTTATCAGAACTATTTTAATAAAAATCTTGTTAGTATTTTAGATTATTTTGAAGATTATATTTTAGTTTTTGACGAAACAACAGAAATTTACTCAAAATTTGAGTTTTTAGATGATAACTTTAATAAACAACTGGAAGAAAATCTAAAATTAAACCTTATCAAACCGATTGAAGGTAAAAATCATTTTACATACGAAGAATTTTTGAGAAAAACATCTTATTTTACTAAAGTCGGATTTAATAATTTTATAGACAGCGGAATGGGTGATTTGATAGAATTTAACTCCCAGCCTTTGCGAAATTTTGAAGCTGACTTAGATTTAATCACTGATTTCATATTAGATGCCCTCGCCCCTAGCGGGCGAGGGGAAGGGAGAGGGGGCTATAAAATCATAATAGCCACAGATTACCCCGAACGTGTAAAAGAAATCCTTAAAGAAAAAGAAATTTTTGCAGTAAATTTTACTGAAAGTATTGTTCTTGGCGGATGTATATTAGAAGACTTTAAAACAATTGTTATGACAGACAGAGAGCTGTTTAACAAACGTTCAAAAGAAATTACATCGTCTAAAAAATCTTATTTTAAAGAAAAACCTGAATTTATTGAAAATATCAATGATATCAAACCCGGTGAATTTGTAGTTCATACAATTCACGGGTTAGGGATTTATAAAGGACTTTCAAAACAAGAAATTGACGGGCAATTAAAAGATTATTTAACAATTGAATACGCAAATAAAGACAGACTTCATATTCCGGCAGAACAAATTAACTTGCTTTGCCGATATCGCGGCTCAGGAACTATTAAACCAAAGCTTTCAAAAATGGGCGGCAGAGATTGGGAAAATACCAAAGCCAAAGTCAAAAAAGAAGTCGAAGTTATCGCTTATGACCTTTTAAGACTTTATGCAAGAAGAAAAATGCAGCAGGGAATTCAATTTTTACCTGATACAACATGGCAGGTTGAAATGGAAGAAGCTTTTGAATTTGTGGAAACTCCTGACCAACTCAAAGCAATCTCTCAGGTTAAATACGATATGGAATCCGAGCAGCCGATGGATAGACTTATTTGCGGTGATGTAGGTTTTGGGAAAACAGAAGTTGCAATGCGTGCAATATTTAAAGCAGTAACATCAGGAAAACAGGCTGCTGTTGTTGTACCGACAACTATTTTGGCACTACAACATTATCAAACAATTGCCGAAAGATTTAAACCTTTCGGAGTCAACGTTGAACTTCTTTCAAGATTTAGAACAAGGAAAGAACAAACCGAAACAGTAAAAAATCTTGCAACAGGAAAATGTGACGTTGTTGTCGGAACTCACAGGCTTTTACAAGAAGGTATTGTATTTAAGGATTTAGGCTTACTTGTAATTGATGAAGAACACAGATTCGGAGTTCGTCATAAGGAAAAATTAAAACAACTTCGTGAAAATATTGATATTCTTTCAATGTCAGCAACACCTATTCCGCGAACATTGTATATGTCTTTATCCGGAATAAAAGATATGTCCGTAATTAATACCCCGCCTAAAAACAGACTTCCGATAAAAACATTTGTCGGCGAATGGAATGAAAATATGGTGAAAAATGCCATAATACACGAACTTGATAGAGAAGGTCAGGTTTTCTATCTTTACAACCGCGTTGAAACTATACAGGAATTTAAAGCCCAATTGCAAAGAATCATTCCAAATGCCAGAATCGCAATCGGACACGGGCAAATGGATGAAAAAGAACTTGAACAGGTAATTATAGATTTTGCAAACCGCGAATATGACATTTTGCTTGCAACAACAATTATCGAAAACGGTATTGATATTCCAAATGCAAACACAATGATAATACATGATGCCGATAGGTTCGGACTGGCTCAGCTTTATCAGCTGCGCGGACGTGTCGGACGTTCACAGCGACAGGCTTATTGTTATTGTTTATACAAAAAATCAAAAGAACTTAAAGAAGATGCAACTAATCGGCTTAAAGCAATAAAAGAATTCACAACCCTTGGCAGCGGATATCAAATAGCCTTACGAGATGTTGAAATCCGCGGTGTCGGCAATATTTTAGGAACAAAACAGCACGGTCATATGATAAATGTAGGGTTTGATACATACTGCGAACTTTTAGAAGAAACCGTTCAGGAACTTCAAGGAGAAAAAGTTAATAAATCAACTCCAACCATTGTTGATATTAACGTTACAGCCTATATTCCCGATGAATGGGTAGGTTCTACCGAACAAAAAATGATTGAATATAAACGTTTAGCGGATGTAAAAAATTCTGTTGAACTGGATTATATTGTTGAAGAATGGGTAGACAGGTTTGCTAAACCACCTGAAAGCGTTGAAAATTTAATAAAATTAATAAGATTAAGACTATCAGCTACAGAGGTAAAAATTTCTGCCATTCGCGAAGTGCAAGATTGCATTCGCATTTACACACCATACTCAAAACCGGAGTGGAATATTATTCAAAAAACTTTACCGCATAATATTGCTAAAAAAATTAAATTTACACTTGCTCCAAAAACTTGTACAGAAGGTTCATCAATATTGATTTTAGATACTTCGTATGTAAATTTTAATGAAGTATTTAACATTTTAACTGATTTGTTCTATTATATATACAAAGTTAGTCACGAATACTAAAAGAAAGAGAGAGTTTATGAAAGTATCTAAGTTATTGACAACTTTAGCATTGGCGGCAGTTTTAACTACAGGCTGCGGTGTTAAAAATCAAAACGCTATTATTAAAATTAATGACAAAGCCATTACACAAGCTCAATATGATAAACTTATTGATCAAAGTATTTCTCAATCACCATTTGGCAAATTAGGTGATTTAAAAGGTAATAAAGATGGCTTTTTATATCTAATGATGGAACAAAGAATTGTAAATCAATTAATTATTCAGGAATTATTAGATCAAGAAGCTGACGCTCGTGGTATTAAAGTTGAAAATAAAGATGTAGATGAAGCTTTAAAAGAAACTATGGACCAAATGGGCGGCAGAGATCAACTTATGGAAGTTCTAAAAGCTAACGGAATCAGTGTTAATGATTTTAAAAATGATTTAAGAACTCAGGTTAAAATGCGTAAACTTGCTGATGCCGCAGGTGACAGCAAAGTTACAGAAAAAGAAATTTCTGATTTTTATAAGAAAAATCCTGACAAATTCAAAAACCCTGAAAAAGTCAGAGCATCTCACATTTTAATTGCCGCAAACCCTTACGAAATCGGTGAAGATATTAAATCAAAATCTAAAAAAGAAATTTCTGAAGATGAATTAAAAGCAAAAGTTGATGCTGTTATGGCTGAAAAATTAGCTAAAGCAGAAAAAATTGCAAAAGAAGCTCAAGCTGATAAAACAAAATTTGCTCAACTTGCTAAAAAATACTCTGAAGATCCAGGTTCTGCAAAACAAGGCGGAGATTTAGGCTTCTTTGCTAAAGACCAAATGGTACCTGAATTTGCTGAAACAGCATTCAGCGCAAAACCTGACACCGTTTCAAATGTAGTTAAATCTCAATTCGGTTATCATATTATCTATGTTCAAGACAGACACGCTGCAGGAGTAACTCCTTTTGAAAAAGCTAAAGCCGGTATTGAAGATTACTTAAAAACCCAAAAACAAGTTAAAGCTCTTGATGATTTGACAGCTGCAGCTAAGAAAAAAGCTAAAATTGAATTTATGGACGAAAGATACAATCCTGAAGTTATTCAAAAGAAATTATCAAAACAAGTTGATGATGCTACAGGCGGTCAAGCAAGTAAAGTTAAAGAAGCAACTAAAAATAACAAAAAATAAAACTTGAACAATAATGAAAGAACTCCGAAAATTCGGAGTTCTTTTTTACTACTAAACTAACCTTTTTTTACAATACTTTTTAATTAAATCTGTACGTTTTGGCTTTCGTATTCAATGCCCATTTCTCTTAGAGTTTTAATAAAATTTTGAGCACAAATTCTTTGAGCTTCCGGCGGTACAATTCTCAAAATTTCAACTGTTCTTGAAATAACAGGGTCTTTGTCATACCAACGGTTATTTGCATTAACCGGTTTTACCATCGCATAGAATTTATCAATTGTTTCTTTTGAAACCTTTTCTTCAATTTTTTGCAGGAAAATTTCTGCTTGAGCTCTTAATTCTGTTTGATAATTTCTTAAAAGCTCAATAACTTCTAATAATAACGGGTCATGATCATACCAACGTTTATAAGTAGGACTCATTATGTGTACCCTCCGTTAGGTTAATTTGGGAATCTTCGTTTCTACGTTCAATTTTCCCTCCTAACAATCTTATCTTATTTTCAAAATTTTCGTATCCTCTATCTATATGATGTAGTTTTTCGACAATAGAGTTACCTTCAGCCATCAAAGCCGCAACAACTAAAGATGCACCGGCTCTTAAGTCACTTGCTGTCAATGTTGCTCCTGAAAGCTTTTTAACACCTTTTATAATAGCGTGGTTTCTATCCTGATGAATATCAGCGCCCATTCTGTTTAAATCAGGCACCTGCATAAATCTGTTTTCGTATAAACTTTCTGTAATAATTCCAACACCGTTTGCTGTTGTCAAAAGAGTCATTGCCATTGATTGCAAATCAGTAGGGAATCCCGGATACGGCTGGGTTACAAAGTTTATAGAATTCAATCGGTTTTTACAGCTTACTTCCATAGATGTCGGGTCTAAAAGCTTGATATTAGCGCCCATTTTTAACAATTTATCAGTGAAAAATGTCAAATGTGCCGGATAAATATTTTTGATAATACCCTTACCTTTAGTTGCAATAATTGCTGTCATAAAAGTTCCTGCTTCGATTCTGTCAGGAATTGTTGTATATTCAATTGGATGTAAATCAGTTTGTTTTACACCATTGATAATAATTTCAGAAGTACCTGCACCAACAATATCAGCACCCATTGTATTTAAGAAATTTGCTAAATCAACAATTTCCGGTTCTTGAGCCGCGTTTTGAATCTTTGTAGATCCTTCAGCTAAGACTGATGCTAACATAATATTTTCTGTAGCACCAACTGACGGAATATCAAGATATACATCAGAACCAACAAGTTTGTTAGTTTTAGCGTGCACGTAACCGTTTTCGATTTTAATTTTAGCACCTAATGCTTCAAGTCCTCGAATATGGAAATCAACACGTCTTTCACCGATAGCGCATCCGCCCGGTAATGCCACACGAGCTTCTTTGCAGCGGGAAACCAATGCTCCTAAAACAATAAAAGATGCTCTCATTTTACTAACCAATTCATAACTTGCAGTTACACTAGTAATATCAGTCGCATCAATTGTAAGAGATTTTTCTTCTCTATTATAACTTGTTTTACATCCAAGCTGTGCAATTACGCTAAGCATAATTTCAACATCTGTTAAATCCGGTACATTATAAATTTTGGATTCACCTTTGGCAAGAATTGCTGCTGCCATAAGTTTTAAAACCGAATTTTTAGCACCGCCTATAGAAACTTCACCTTTTAACGGGGTTCCGCCTTTTATATAAAATCTTTCTACCAATTTAGCCTCCGAAAGAAATCTTTATCATAACTTACTTATATCATAATACAATGAGGAAATTTTGTTGTAAATAAATTAAAATATGTAAAGATTGTATATACTGACATGCTGATAATTATAAATATTTTAAATCATTAAAAAAGGA
>CASLVD010000008.1 GCA_949398305.1 uncultured Candidatus Melainabacteria bacterium
TTTATAAAGAGAAATCTTCTTCTGCCGGAAGGATTTCAGGAATTCCTTTAATCCAGTTTTTAGCTCTGTCGTTAGCTTTTGTCCAGTTGACAGAAACAAGTCCTCTTTGTACCCACATAAGTTCTTTAAAAAATTCGTATTGTGAATTCAATGCATCAATTTTTGAGCTGAAATACAGGTGCTGAGCATCTGCAATTTGGTTTATCGGAGCTTCTCCCATAAGATATTGGTGTTTAACCATCTGGTAATTTTCACTTTGCGCAAACATTGCTTTATATGATTTTTCGATAATAAAGTATTTTGCAATTGCGCGGTTTACAACTTCTCTTACTGTCATTTCAAGTTCTGTATTAACCTGTTCAAGGTAAGCTTTAAGCTCATTTAATTCAGCTTTACATCTTGCGATTTCTGCAATTTTTGTACCGCCTTCGATTGGTTTCCATTGAGCGGCAATCATAACACGTGTTGAGTGTTTATCAAGTCCAAGCCATGGAGTTCCCATCATTCCGCCTGTTGAAAGATAAGTTGGCGCCATTTGAAGGTTGCCTTCTCTTTCATACGGAAGATGTCTGTCAAATTGTGTGCCGTATTCAAGTGATAATTTTGCATTCGGCATTACAAATTTTTGAGCGTAATTTGACATTTCAGCCTTTTTCATTGCGATTGCAGCTTTAAGTTTTGTTGTTTCCGGTGCAAGATAAATTACTTCTTCTACAAGCATATCTGTAAATTTACCTAACTTTTGGGGATTCCTTACGTGATCAATAATGTGCAGATCTGATGTGAAAAATGCCGGATCACTTGCGGTTAGTGGTACAAGTGCAAAATCTTCTTTTTGGTCTTTATAAAGTAATTTATTTATTGTAATTTTAATATTTTTATAATCGGCTTTCATACTGAGAAGTTTTTTCTCTGCTTCGCTGACCTCACCTGCCCAGCGTAAGATCTCTTCTGTACCGCATTTGCCTGTTTTTTCTCTCACTCTTGCAATTGCAAGGTTTTCGCGGGTTTCTTGTACATATTCATCTTGAACTTTTATCATATTTTCAAGCATAAGCATATCAATATATAAAAGTCCTGTATCTAACCCGATTGTAGCTTCTGTTAAAGCTTTTTCAGCTTTATCAAATTTTAATTTTTTATGTTTAACAATAATATTTGTAACCAAATCCGGTGAATATAATACCTGATCCATTCCCACTGTAAATTGACCTACCCGGGTCGGAACATTTGAATAGGATTCAGCATAACCGTCATTATATGATTGATGACCTAAATCAAGTCTTAGGGTTGGTAAATATCTTAAATAAGCTGCAGTAGTTGCTCGTCTTGCTGCTGAAATTAAGTATCTTTTACGTGCGATATCAAGGTTATTTTCTTCAAGACTGTTTAAAATTGCCGCTAAATCGTATTTTGGCAGTTCTTTGTGTGAGATTATTTCAGCATTATTTAAAAGTCTCAATGGTGCTGTGTAGCCGACAGCTTCTGCGGTATCTGAGTTAAAGAAAATTACTTTATCATCATAAAACGGAATTTTTTCATTTTTTACGGCAGCTCCGTGAAGAACTCCGTGAATATTAAATGATGTTGCTTCTGCAATCTTTTTATCAACATCAAAAGTTGAAGTTCCAAGCATTGCGCCTAAATCAACATCTTCACGTCCGACAGATGAAAATGTCGGTAATTTTTTTGCATTAATATTTTTGTATAATTCTTTTCTTTGTGTATTTGAAATATTAAATAACGGGGTTACGAAAACGGAATCGACATCATTAGGAATTTTTGCAACTGTTCCCTTGATATCAGAATTTACCGGAACTACAACATAGTCAAGGTTACAATCTTTTTCTTTTAACTTTTTAGAAATAATCGTGTTCCAGTTTCCTTGTGTTTTGTAGAAATTCTCATTCATCAAAATTGCTGCTTTTTTCTGGTTTGGAACAAGTTTTTTAAATAATATAAAATCATTTACCGATTGTTGAACCGGATTGAAAAATTTGTCGCCAAAATCTCTTAACCCGTATTGATCAATTGTAATAACGTATTTGTTTTTATTTTTCTTATCAGCATAATACATACTTGATAAGTACCCGAGTGAGATTACCATAAACGCACGTGATGATAGTGCTTTTTCAGAAACCGATGCAGCTCCTTTATCGCTCCAGTCTCCGGTAAAGATTAAATCCTGCGGAAAGGAGGCTTTATAATCCGGCAGTAATGATTTTGTAATTGTCTGCTGGAATACTTTTAAAACTTCCTGATTTTTGTCTGATGGTCCGTCAAATACAAATGCGAGTTCAACTGTTCTTGCGTTTGGTGATGCCTGTAAAGCTTTTTTCGCTGCCGGAACTTCATTTATCGCAAAACCTGCACCGCCAAATGCGAAAAAGAGTACTAATGTCAGTACTGCACTGATAATCCTTTTCATTTCTTTCCCTAACTCCTAATCTTAATATAATTACTAAAATAAACACTAAAATTTAAGCTAAGTATATCAATAAAAATATATTATGTCAAAGTATTATTTTATAATTAGAAGAAATATTGCGGTAAAAAATGAAACAATAGAAAAAATTGATACTACAATCCAATACGGGGTAATTTTATTTTGTTTAGGACAGGATTTCATTGCTGTTTGTTGTTTTAATTTTGTTTTAGATTTTGTTGTTTTAGTTTTATCTGTTTTATTTTTTACTGATTTTTCTGCTTGAGCGTATTTCTTTGCTAAATTTTTATCGCGTTTGCCTGTTGCAAGAAGTTTTACATCAAAATGCAGATTCAAATTTTCTTTACTTGCTTTTTTGTTATAAACAGAATAATTAATTGCAACTTCAAATGCGCGCTGAAGACATTCTAAAGCATCAATTCCGTTTTGTTTTACGGATGATGAGTGAACTGACTTGTTGCCGCATTTTTTCAGAAAATACAAATCTTCAATAAATTCTTTTTCCTGTTCAGAGCCTTGAGAATTATCTTTCAATGTCGCAAGCATCTGATCAAAAGTGTTTTCTGTGGTACGTTTTGAACCCAGAACATTTTTACAGACATTTTCCGCAAAACGTCTTGTTTGTCCCATGCACTGTTCAAAATACTCATCACGATAAAGCATTTCGGCATCAGAAATTATTTCATATAAATTTTTATCAGTATTTTTTAAAAAATCAAAATTTGTCGGCATGTAACTATTTTACTATATTATTTTTATATTACAATATAAATTAACGGTACTAAAAAAAGGAGAGAAATATATGTTAACAAAAAACTCATCAGTAAAAACAAGTTTCTCAGGTGTTGATTTTTCAAAATATTCATCAAAAACATCTGAGTTTGTAAAAGAATTTGCATCTCGTGCAAACAAACCGGGATATTTCCTAAATTGGGTAAATCTTCCTTCTGAACAATTGAAAAGAGTTGATGAACTTTATTCAATGGCAGAATCTTTCAAAAACCAAACAGGTGTTGAAAAACTTAGCGTTATGGGTATCGGCGGTTCAAAACATACTGTTGAACATATGCTTGGTATCAATGGTTTAAATCTTTGCGGAGAAAGCGTTTTATTCTATTCAGATGTTGACTCAATCAGCTGGGAAAGATTTATCACAAAACTTGGTGATGTAACATCTTCAAATTATATGATTGCTTCAAAATCAGGTTCAACTTTTGAAACAAAAGACGGATTTTTAAGAATTCAACAAATGCTTGTTGATTCATATATGTCAAAAGGCCAATCAGAAGAAGAAGCTAAAAAATCAGCTTCAAAACACTTTATTGCCGTAACTGACGGAAATGCCGAAAAAAGCGAACTCCGCAGAACATCAATTGAAAACGGCTGGTTAGGCGATTTATTTATTCACGATGATGTTGGCGGTAGATTTTCAGCTTTTGATGATCACGCTTTATTCACTTTAATCTGGGCAGGACTTTCAAAATCAGATATGGTGTCATTATTAAATGCAGCTCAAGAAGTTTCTGAACAATCTTTATGCGAAGATTTAGAAATCAACGATGCTTTAAAAGAAGGTATTTTCTGGGCAGATGCTAAAATGAACGGAATTTGCGCATCAGTTCACCAATACATGGGTTCTATGTTTGAAAACACAGTTTACTGGCATGCTCAAATGCAAAATGAATCAGTAAAAGATACTCTAAAACAGGTTGCAAAAGTTCCTGATGCAATGCACCACTCAGCAGAAGCTCACTTTAACCCTGCAAATAAATTGGTTTTTGCGCTAACAGTTCCTGTAGATAAAGGTGTTTGCAGCGAAAACGCAGCTTCTTACATTGAAGCTTTAACAAAATCATACGAAATTACAGGTGCATTCTTTAAAGAAGAAGTTGAAACTTCATCTTTAGGTTTAACTGCAGCTGCAGCCGGTGCAATGACTCAATTGAGAGCATTTGCAACTGTTTACCAGGAAATCGTTGAAGCTGTAACTTCAGGAAAAGAACTTCCGGAAGTGTTTGACAGTGTACTTCAGCCGCACGTAGAATTCTACAAAAAGAATTTAAAAGGCGGAGTTGTAGTTCCCGGCAGAATTTCAGCATAATATAATTTTATATTATAAACAAAGTAAAGTGCCGCAGGTTTACCTGCGGCGCTGCTTTTTTATAAATCTTTCGGATAATTGATATAATCTAAAAAAATGTTATAATTTTCAAAAAGGAAGGTAAGTTATGGATATTAATGTTTTAAGAAATTTATCATATGGAGTTTATGTTGTTTCAACACCTAACGGAGAAAAATCTACAGGGTGTATTGCAAATAGTTTGATGCAGATTTCATATGATACGGTTGCTGTTAGTATTAACCATAACAATTACACCAACGAATGTATTAATAAATCCAAAAAATTTGCGGTATCAATTCTGGGTGTTGATACTGATGACAATGTGATTCCTGTTTTCGGGTTTCAAACAGGTCATGATATGGATAAGTTTGACGGGTTTAAGACAATAAAAGTTGACGGGATAGATATTATAGAAAATTCTGTCGGGTATCTGGTTTGTGAGGTTGTAGATAAGATGGAAACTGATACTCATACTGTCTTTTTAGGAAAAATTACAGCAGGAGAACTTTTGCATAATCAGATTCCGATGACTTATGCCTATTATCATGCTGTAAAAAAAGGTACAAGCCCTAAAAATGCTCCAACATTTATTGAAGAAACAACTGATTCTAAACTGGCTTATAAATGCCGTATTTGTGGTTATATTTACGAAGGTGATATAACGAAAGAGCCTGATACTTATGTCTGCCCGATTTGCAAAAAAGGAAAAGAATATTTTGATAAAATGTAGTCTTATCTTTTTAAAACTTTTTCAGAAATCGTAAAACTGTCATTTATAACTTTTTGCAGGCAAAAATGCCCGTCACCGGAGTTGCAATTTTGGTTAACCTGTGCTTTTGTCCTGTCACTGCCGGCAGGTAAAAGCCCTTTTTCAGTTTGTACAACAGTATAAATATCTTTGCCTAAAATATTCGGTTTATCTGCACCGTTGACGTCAAAATAAATAACAAGACATTGAGTATTTTTTGTATCAATTCCGAACATTGTTTGACACGCGTTAGCTGAATGTCCGTCCATATCAAACCAGGCACCTTTTGCAATAGTAAAAGTTAAAGTATTTATTCCCCAGCCATAACCTGTGTCCCATCCCTGCAAATTACCATTCAAAAGTTTTGCTTCCCCTTTTTTATGCCAACAGCCCGAAGTGTTATAACAAACTGTCTCAGTTTTTAAATGTGGTTGGATAAATTCTTCAAACCATTCTTTCATCGCGGCATCAGAAGCATCTTGAAATGCTGTCTGAAAATTAGCACCCTCACCTTCTGCGGCTTTCATTGTCTGTTGAATAACAGAATATGTTTCTTTAAGCTGTGTTTCAAGCTTACGTTTTTGAATCTTTGTCATTATAGTCGGAATAGTCATCGCAGCAACAATTCCGATGATGCCGAGGGTTATTAAAACTTCAGCTAAAGTAAAAGCTGATATTTTACAGATTTTATTCTTTATTTTCATATTTTCTCCTTTATATTAATAAAAGTATATCTTTATTTATAAAAATATACTTTTATTAATGCAACATTTATTTTATTTTGTCAATCCTTATGAATTATTAAATATATAATTTATTTGTAATGACAGGTTGTGATTTAGAGAAAATTGATGCTAAAAAAGAAGTAAAAGTTATGCTTTCCCGTAAGGCATGGACAATGAAAATGCTTGCGCAAAAGCTTTCAGATGTCAGCGGGAAATATTATTCCCCGCAAAATTTGAATTACAGGCTTTCTCAGAATAAATTGAAATTATATGAAATGGGTTATATTTGTCAGATTTTGGGTTTTAGTATTGAGTTCAATGAAAAAAAGTAAACTGATGAATTAGTGTAAATTTTACAAATGTTAATCCTTCTTATCATGATTTAATATTTTTATAAATTTCTTGCACAAACCATGACCTTTGCTAAATTTGGCTTTTGGCAAGTTTGTTGCGAAAAGTTACAAAAATTATCAGCCAAAAGATTCATTTTTTTATAATTTCTATTAAATTTTTAATGAATTTATGATATGATTATTGAATAAAGAGACTATGGGAAGTAAAAAGTAAAAGTCTTTCACAGAGTAGCATTCGGGTTAGTTTGTATAAATAAAAGGCATGCTGTTCTGCGAACTGAGGAGATGTGTTATGCAAAATGCGGTTAATAAAAATGAAAAAGAGAATTTAGTAGGTATATCTTCTGCACATGTTTCAGATGCAATAAGAAGGGTGCACGAATCTAATGCGATGTTTGCGAAAGAAGTTATTGATAACGCTTCTCGTGTAACTGACAGCGTTTGTATTATCAAAAAAGACGGAACTAAAGAACAGTTTAATGTTCAAAAAGTTGTTGAAGCCGTTAAGAAATCTGCTGCTCGCATGATGATTAAATTTAGTGATGAAGATTTAAAAAGAATTTGTGATTTTGTTAATAAAAATGTCAGCGACTTACAGAAAAATGAAATTTCTATCTGGGAAATTCACAATATCGCAGAAAGCGCTCTTGAAAGCATAAATCCGAAAGTTGCTCAAAGTTACAGAAATTACAGAAACTATAAAACTGATTTCGTTGCTATGCTTGATAAAGTTTATCAGGAAAGCCAAAAAATCATGTATATCGGTGATAAAGAAAACTCAAATTCCGATTCAGCTTTAGTTTCTACAAAACGCTCATTGATTTTTAATCAATTAAACAAAGAATTGTACAAAAAATTCTTCTTAACAGTAGATGATTTGCAGGCAATCAGAGAAGGCTATATTTATATTCACGATATGTCAGCACGCCGTGATACAATGAACTGCTGCTTATTTAACGTTGCCGAAGTTTTAAAAGGCGGCTTTGAAATGGGTAATTTATGGTATAACGAGCCGAAAACATTGGATGTCGCATTTGATGTTATCGGAGATATCGTAATGGCTGCTGCAAGCCAACAATATGGCGGTTTTACTGTTCCGGAAGTCGATAAGATTTTAGCTCCTTATGCTGAAAAATCTTATGAAAAAATGTATAACAGATATATCTGTATGGGCTTATCTTTTGAAAAAGCAAGAGAAGAAGCTTTGAAAGATGTTTTGAATGATTTTGAACAAGGTTTCCAGGGTTGGGAATATAAATTCAATACAGTAGCATCTTCACGTGGTGATTATCCGTTTATTACAATGACAATAGGGCTTGGCACAGGTGAATTTGAAAAAATGGCTTCTATGACTATGTTAAGAATTCACGCTAAAGGTCAGGGTAAAAAAGAAAACAAAAAACCTGTATTGTTCCCTAAAATTGTATTCTTATACGATGAAGAACTTCACGGAGAAGGCGGGCAGCTTCACGATTTATTTGAAGCCGGTGTTGAATGTTCAAGAAAAACAATGTATCCGGATTGGTTATCTTTAACAGGTGACGGATATGTTGCAAGTATGTATAAAAAATACAAAAAAGTTATTTCACCAATGGGTTGCAGAGCATTCCTTTCTCCTTGGTTTGAAAGAGGCGGAATGAACCCTGCTGATGAAAATGATGTTCCGGTATTTGTCGGAAGATTTAACATTGGTGCAGTAAGTCTTCACCTTCCGATGATTCTTGCAAAAGCAAGACACGAAAGCAAAGATTTCTATGAAGTTCTTGATTATTATATGGAACTTATCAGAAAAATTCATATCAGAACTTATGAATACTTAGGTGAAATGAAAGCTTCAGTTAACCCTCTTGCATACTGTGAAGGCGGTTTCTACGGCGGCCATTTAAAACCTTCTGATAAAATTAAACCGTTATTAAAAGCTGCAACAGCATCATTTGGTATTACAGCTTTGAACGAATTGCAAGAACTTTATAACGGAAAATCTCTTGTCGAAGACGGTGAATTTGCAGTTGAAGTTATGGAATATATTAACAACAAAGTTAATCAGTACAAGGAAGAAGACGGAAATCTTTACGCTATTTACGGAACTCCTGCTGAAAATCTTTGCGGACTTCAGGTACAACAATTCCGTAAAAAATACGGTATTAAAGATAAAGTATCTGACAGAGGATATGTTTCAAATAGTTTCCACTGCCATGTAGGCGAAAAAATTTCACCTATCCAAAAACAAGATTTGGAAAACAGATTCTGGAATTTATTCAACGGCGGTAAAATCCAATATGTAAAATATCCGATTTCTTATAATAAAGAAGCGGTTAAGACTTTATTGAAAAGAGCTATGGATAAAGGGTTCTATGAAGGTGTAAACCTTTCACTTGCATACTGTGATGACTGCGGACACCAGGAATTATCAATGGATGTCTGTCCGAAATGCGGAAGCAAAAACCTTACAAAAATTGACCGTATGAACGGATATCTTTCATATTCTCGTGTAAACGGCGATACACGTTTAAATGAAGCAAAAATGGAAGAAATCAAAGACAGAGTAAGTATGTAGGGGTAAATATTATTTTTCATTCCCCGTGGTTAACAAGTGTCGTTATTTACGGGAAGTTTTTAGCAGGAGAAAAAATGAATTATCATGATATAACAAAAGACGATATGTTAAATGGTGATGGCTTGAGAGTCGTATTGTGGGTTTCAGGGTGTACTCATCATTGTGATGAATGTCAAAACCCTATTACCTGGGATTTAGCCGGAGGATTACCGTTTGATGAGGCTGCTGAAAACGAGTTATTTGAAGCGTTATCAAAACCTCACTGCTCAGGTATAACCTTTAGCGGCGGAGATCCTATGCACCCGTTTAACAGATCAGAAGTTACAAGACTTGCAAAAAAATGCAAAGAACTTTTCCCTGATAAAACAGTTTGGTCTTATACAGGCTTTTTATGGGAAGATATTCAAAACGAAGAAATTGTTAAATATTTGGATGTTTTGATTGACGGGCGGTATGTTAAAGAGCTCAATGATAATAATCTTCACTGGGTCGGAAGCTCAAATCAGCGGGTAATAAATGTTCCTGAAACGTTAAAAACCGGAGAAATAGTTTTACACGAATAAAAAAACGGGTTATTTAACCCGTTTTTTTATTTATCTATTCCAAAATACACTGCATCTGCAAAGCCTGAGCCTTCTTCATTTTTAAGTTTAATATAACCCGGAGATTTTCTAATGATATCTTTTTCTTGTTCTGTTAATTTTAAATCTCCAAAAACCCCAATTTCTTGAGTTTCCGGTTTTTGTTTAATTTCTTCAATTACGTCATCAGCCAGTTTTTCCTCAAATGGTTTTTCATCCAGTTGTCTTTCATATCTTCGTTGTTCTTTTAAACTGCGTGATAATCTATCAGGATTTTTACCTTTTTGGTGGTAGTTTCTGGAATCAAGTCTTTCTTTTATAAACACATCAATTTCATCTTTAGGAATATTTTCGCCTTCAAATTTTTGGTAAACTTTGTAGCCGATTTTTTTAAGTTTACCGATAAATGAAGCATCTTCACTATCCGGAACGGAAATTCTTGCATGTCCTGTTTTGCTGTTACCTATAAGACCATTCGGATATGATTGTATAAGTTCTTTTAAACGTCCTTTTTTTGCTGAATTTACACCGGCTTGTGTGATTGGAATCCGGTAAGTTGAAGTGAAATTAATATCTGTCATTTTTATACTCCTTTTTTATGATAAACCTTGTGAAAATATTTTTTGTTAGTATTTAAAAATAATAATGTTAAAATATATTAAGGTAAAAGTAGTTAATATCGCAAAAAATTTGCTTGAGGATTTTTCATGTTTTCAAATAAAAAATACTAAAGGTAGATATGATATCAAGTATAAATAATATTAGTTTAGCTTCTAATGTATATAATAAGCGTACAAGTAATCCCCTGTCTGTTTTAAGTTTTAATAAGGGATTAGCTGCTGATACTGTCTGTTTTACCGGGAAATCACCGGCTTCAACATATAAAACTGTGTTTGAATATTTAGCTGCTGAAATTTTAAGCAGTAATAAACGATATCATGTCGGCGGAGAAAGGATTTCTGCAAGTAAGATAGGTGCAGCTGTTCAATCTTTATTTAATGAAGACAGAATGTTTTTACCGTTTAAATATAGTGTAAGTGAAAAGATTAAGTGGAAAAGTTATATACCGCAAGATATTAGGGAGTTTTCAATCGGGAAAATTAATGAAGCCAGAACGGAAAGAATGGAAGTTTGGCGTACTTTTTTGAAATATTTAAGAGCTCCGGGGGATACATCACTTGTTGTCAAAAACCCTGAATTAGTAAATAAAATTGGAAATGATGATTCAATAAGACTTGTTATATGGAATGCTGTAGCAAGCGAGTTAAAAGAAAGCAACCGACATATACCTGTTCCTTTTGATGAAAAAGCGTTGTTAGAAACAATAAAGGGTTTTGAGAAAATTGACCCTAAAGATAGAACAGTTCGCTGCGCATCCCCATCTTTTATAGAAATGTATACTCATAGGCTTCGTGATAATTTACTTATGGATTTGGAACTTTCTGATAACAAAGCTGTATGGGTCAAGGTTCCTTCTATAAAACATGATGTTGTTCATAAAGAGGAAAATATAAGAATGCTTGAAATCTTAAGCTGCCGCAACTGGTGTACACGTTCAAGTGTAGATAAGGCTGAAGCGGCATTAGAAGATGGTGATTTTTATATTTATTTAGAACGCGGAAAATCTAATCTCTGGGAACCTTTGGTTGGTATGACTTCATTAAGAGGGAAAATTGACCAGATTCAAGGTATAGAAAATAATAATATTGTTCCGGTAGGTTTGGTAGATGAAATAAAGACATTTATAAATTCAAGAAATCTGAAAATTCATTCAGGTATTACTGATGAAGGTCCAAAGGCTTCACAAGCATTGATGATAAGTGAAAAATTAAATGAAGTAGTTCCAGAGGTAAAATCCAGTTTTATAAAAGCAATAAAAGATAATAATTCTTTTGCTATGTTTAAACATTTAGGCATTGATGTAAAATCTTTAAACGATGGAACTCTTAAAATAGGTACTTATCGTCCGTCTTATGTAATTGATCCAAAAAGTGGAATTACAGTACCTTATTCAATGTTCGGACTAAATGAAGATATTCTGCTTTCTAATGTAAGAGTAATTGATGGTAATTTGATTTTACATAATAAAAATAAATTATTTAATTCAAGAATAACAAAATTCCCGCCTATGCTTGAAACTGTAACCGGTAAAATTCAGTGTACAACAGAACAGTATGAACGGTTTAAACCGGATATTGATAGACTTATTGGAAATGATCGTTCAAAACTTGTAATTAAGTACATATAAAAGAAAAAAGGAAGCGGATGTTTTATTTTCTACTTCCTTTTAGTGTACAGTTTGAGGTAAATGGGGGTATATGTATGTGAAAAATAAGGTGAAGTGTTAGACTAGCCTAACACTTACTGCGTAAAAAATGAGTTTGTTTTTCGTGATGAGAATTGTTTTTATTATTTCTGTAACCAATTCCTGCACGGTATCCGGATATTGAGTATAATAATGGTAAAGATGGCTCTATCCATTTTAATCCGGAAAGCAGAGATACTGTTGCAATATCGTCGGTGTGAAGTCCCAGATCTAACAGTTCCGGTGTTCTTGAACTTTTTTCTTTTGGGTTGATTAATTTTTTACCAATAAAGTTTGCAATAGTACTACCGCCTATTACTCCAGTGAGAATAATTCCTGTAATCATTCCGATACATCTTGCAGATTTTGATTTTATATTGCATTTTTCTAAAATTCCAAGTGCTGCGCCTGCACCGATATTACATAAGAAAATATTTGCGAGGTATTGATATAAACCTTCATTAATTTTATTTGGAATTTTATTTTTCCAATTTTTTTCCGTAAGTTTATCTGCTATAATTCCTCCTGATATTCCGCCGGCTACAGGAATTGCACCATAGATTGAAAGCCACCCGATTTCTTTAAAAATATCTTTAGCTTTAATATTTTCCGGTGGCGGAATAAGTTGATTTAAAAATATTCTGTGTTCTTTTGTATTTAGTTGTGAAATCTCTTTTGGAGAAAGTATTTTTGTTTTTGCTTTATTTAAAATTGTTTTAAAAAAATCTGTTATGTGATTCTTTTCTACATAATTATCAATCATTTGAGTATTGATTTTTTTGATTTCAGAGATTGATTTTGCGATTTCTTTTTTAGTAAGAAATGCTGCTATTTTAGGCGCATTTATGGCGGAAATCGCGGTTGTTGTAAGTATTATGCTTGTTTTTAAACCTGTTTTTATACGCTCATTTTTTGGAGCATCGTTTACTTGTTTTATTAATAACCCTGTTCCTGCAACGGTAAAAACTGCCGGTACATATTTATTGATTTTTGCGGTTAATAGTGGTTGGTCTAAGAATTTTCCTATAGATGATATTGGGGGCATTATTTTATTTGTTCCTCTTTATATTTTTGTATTAATTCCGGATGATTTTCATAAAATTTAGTGAGTGATATCATTTTATTCAAGATATTTTGAGAAATAATATGTTCTATTTTGCAGGCATTTTCTCCAGCTTCATCAGGAGAAATTTCAAGAACATTTTCAAAGAAATTTTTCAGGATATGGTGTTTATCATATACTTTTTTAGCTTCTTCTATACCTTGTTTTGTTAGTGAAATTGGTTCATAGCTATTATATGTGATGAGTTTTTTTGCAACAAGTTTTGCAAGAGCTTCAGAAACTGATGCTCTTGAAATATTCATTTTTCTTGCAAGTTCTGCGCCTTTTAAGATGTTATTATTTAGATACGCAATGTATATTTCTTCTAAATAATCTTCAAGTCCTGATGATATATTTTTTTCTGTCATGAAAACCCTTTCAAAATTTATTGTAAGGCATGCCTTACAATTTGTCAAGCTCCCGCCGAGCAGAGGCACGAGCGAAGCGAGAGTAATTTTACAAATCTCATCTATATGGGGTATGTCAAACCGCGGGTTAAGACATATACTTAATACGTGGGCGAGAGGCAGGTATTTTATGTTAGCACAAACTATCAGAAATAATTTAAAAGATATTAATAATCTTAAAATGAGAACTAAGGCTACTAAATTTAGCAGTCTTTTCCAGTCTGCACCAACTGAAATTGAAGAACTTGGGAAAGAATTCAGAAAAGTTCTTATGAAAGATGGCTTGATTGAAGTTCAGGAAGATGATTCTTTGTTTGATGAAATTCCTGAATATGAAGAGATTTCTGTAGTTGAAGATATAGATGAAGAAGAAATTGCAGAATATATTGTTGAAAATCCAAATGAAGTTGTAGTGAAATTCCCGATTATTTCAGATATTCAGCTTGACGAAAAACTTCCGTTTTTTAAATCGCTGAATTTAAAATTAGCAAGTTTATAAGGTTTAAATATAATTCAAATTATGAGGACTTTTTAAAAGTCCTCATTTTTTGTGTGTTTATGATAAAATTTCAAAATCGGTTAAATAAGGAGTAATTTTTAGTGAATTGTTTCAAAGAAAAATTAGTTAATATAAAAGGTGATTTGTTTGGTGCAATAATTGCAAGTATTATTGCGTTTCCACAAGCTTTGGCGTTTGGCGTTGCATCTGGTTTGGGAGCAGGAGCCGGTATTTGGGGTGCTATAATACTATCGTTTATAGCAGGTGTTCTGGGATGTAATTTACCATTAATTTCCGGACCTACCGGACCGGTTGCAATAGTAACTGCAGTCATTGTGGCGGGAGTTTCGGGCAATCTTGCAAACGTAATTCCGATTCTTGTCATGGCGGCATTTTTTCAGATAATTATTTCTTTAACTCCTATTCCAAGAATGATTAAATATGTACCGTATCCTGTAATTTCAGGGTTTTTGACAGGTATCGGGATGATAATAATAATTTTACAATTGTCTCCGCTATTGGGCGGTGCGGTGCATTCATCAACTATTAAAACTCTTTTGTATTATCCTGAATTGTTTCGCAGTATAAATATTCAGGCGGCACTTTTGGGTGTTGGTACATTATTTTTACTGTTTTTTACACCGAAATTTATTACTAAAATTATTCCGTCACAGCTTTTAGCACTTGTAATTATGACAGGTGTTGCTTATCATTTTGGGCTTGATGTTGAAAAAATTACGGGTGTTAGTTTTTCGCTGCCTCATGCTTATATTCCGCATTTTACACTTGATTCTGTAATGCGTGATATTCCGGCTGCTTTAACTCTTGCTTTCATTGCAACAAGTGAAAGTTTGTTAACAGGGATTATAATGGATTCTTTGACTAAGGTAAAACACAATTCAAAGCGCCTTGTTGCATCTCAAGGGATTGGTAACATCTTTTGTGCATTAACGGGTTCTATGTATGGTACTGCGGCTACTATGCGAAGTGTTGCGGCAGTTAAAGCCGGTGCTTCTACAAGAGTTTCTGCAATATTGTGTTCAATTATCTTAGCTGTTATTTTGTTTAAATTTACAGGATTTATTTCTCAGATTCCTATTTGTGTGCTTGCAGCAATTCTTATCAAAATCGGTTATGATATTTTGGACTTGAAAGTAATTAAAGTTTTAAAATATGCGCCGAAAGATGACTTATATGTGCTTCTTGCAGTGTTGTTTTTAACTGTATTTTATAACTTGATTTTTGCGCTTGGCATAGGTGTGATTTTGGCGGCAATTTTGTATGCAAAACGTGTTGCGGATAATACGAATATCAAAGTTGTAGAAAAATATAATCCTGCTGATTATACGCCGTTTGAAACAAAGGTTGAACGTGAATCTCATTATCAAATCAGAATTTTACATATTGACGGACAGTTCTTTTTTGGGTCTATTACACAGATTGTTTCGCATTTTGATGAATTATTGGGAACACGGTATATTATTTTGAATTATTCATCAAATTCAGAACTTGATATGTCTGCGATTTTTGCGCTTGAAGATATTATAGTAAGACTTCAGGCACAAAAAATTAAGCTTTATCTTGTAATTCCGAATGACAAAGTTTTTAATCAGTTAAAATCAATGGAAATTATTTCGCAGATTGGTGAAGATGCGCTTTTGCAGGATGAAACCGATGCTATAAATAAGGCACTTAGCGAAGCTCATTTGGATTTTTCTGTGATAGAATAAAAGAAAAAAGGAGAAATTATGTTTCAAGTTTATACATCAACAGATAAGTCAGAATTATCAAAAAACTTAATCGGTGAATTCAAGGATTGGGATGAAGCAATGGACTGTGCAGAGCAAGCAATCGAAGGTAAAACAGGTATAAGATATATAGTTGAAGAAACAAACGGAATTGTTAACAGCTACGGCGAATTGATAGCATCTGTTGTAGCAGAAAGTGATTTTAATTAAAAGGCAATTTTTTCTTATATAAATACTTTATAAATATATAGGGGAAATATAAGGAAACATATGTCATTTTGTTTGAAATTACTGCCTGAAGTATATACAGGTATAAAAACGGGGTCAAAATTGTTTGTCAGAAAGACAAATAGTATTTTAAGTCCGTTGAAGGCTGAAACTCTACGTTATAAAACACTCGCTCAATTACAGAATGAAATTAAGGCTGCATATCAAGAATATAGCCGCTCTCCATATGTTAATAATTATCTGCGTGAAGGCAGAGAATTGTCACCGCAAGCGCAGCAGCAGGTTTGGGCATTAAAAGCTGCAATAAATACTGCACCTCCTGTAACAGGAAAGTTTGTAAGAGGATTGATGCCAACTAGAAAACAAGCTTTGACACCTGAAGTTGTAGAAAATTTTATATTTGAGAATAAAGGATTTACATCTACTGTTCCGATTGAAAATGCAAGTTTTGCCTCTTGTTTTTCTGTCGGAAAAGGTGCAACTGTTACATTTGATATCAGTAAACCAATGCCGGCTTATAAAGCAAGCAGTTACGAAGTTTTGTTTGATACCAATGCTTTTACACGTGATAAATTCAAAATAATTCATGAAGGTGAAAATAATTATCGCGTTGTACAAAGATAGATTTAATATTTCATTTTCTCAACAAGTTTTGTATAGCGTTTGTAGTCTTTGCCCCAGTCTTTCAGTGATTCTAAAACCGGACGAAGACTGCAGCCGATGTCTGTCAGCGTATATTCAACTTTTGGCGGAATCTGAGGGTAAATTTTGCGTTCCACAAGTCCGAGTTCTTCCATTTCACGAAGTTTAGATGTCAGGACTTTTTGTGTTATTCCTGTTACCGCTTTTTTTAGTTCGCCAAAGCGTTTTGTACCTGTTAAAAGTTCGCGGATTATAAGAACTTTCCACTTACATCCAAGCATTTTTAATGTTGTTTCAATCGGGCACTTTGGCAGGTCTTTAGAATTCATTTTTACTCCGTTAGTATATTTTAGGTACTATAAACTATATTTATACTAACAGCTTCCTGTAAGGAAATCAACTTTGTTAAGCTGATAAATATTCTGACAATTCTTCTGTGGTAAAATCATATTCGCAAACAGATGCATAACCTGTCGGGAGAATGAATTTTATATATTCATCAGTTGCTTTTTTATCGTTTGTAATTGTTTTTATAATTTTATTTTTATCAAATTTTTGAAGCGGTTTGTATTCATATTTTTTGATTAAATCTTCACATAAAAATTTGTATTCTTTATCAATAAGATTAAGATTCAGGGCAAGTTTCATTGCAAAATTAATCCCTTCAATTACGCATTCGCCGTGGGTGTATTTTCTGTAATTTGTCAGGTTTTCCACAACGTGACCGTAAGTGTGCCCGTAGTTTAGAATCTTTCTTAAGCCGGATTCTTTTTCATCTTTTTGAACTACTGCGATTTTTAATTCGATACACATTTTTATAAGTTCTTTCAGTGTTAAAATATCTTTGCTTAAAATTTTTTGATAGTGTTCAGTTAAAAAATTTATCAAATGAGCGTCATTGTCAGGTTCACAGCATTTTTCAATAAACCCGTATTTTAAAACTTCACCAAGTCCGCTTTTGAATTGTTTTTCATCTAATGTTTTTAAGAAATTAACGTTAATAAAAACGGCTTTTGGCTGGTAAAACGAGCCTATTAAGTTCTTACCGAATTTTGTATTCACTGCGGTTTTCCCGCCGACAGAGCTGTCTGTAGCTGCAAGCAGTGTTGTCGGGACTTGTATAAAGTTTATACCGCGCATATAAATAGATGCCGCAAATCCTGAAATATCACCAATTACACCGCCGCCTATTGCAATTATTGCATCTTCTCTTTTTAAATTTTTTGAGAGGGCAAAATCTAAAATTTTTGATAGATTTTTATGATTTTTTTGATGCTCTCCATCAGGCAGGACAAGGGTTCTGTCTTTTGGGAAATCTAAAATTTTTGAATATAATTTGTGAACTTTTTTACTAAAAATTACTATATAATTTTTGTGATTTATTTCATCAAGAATTGATTTTTTTAATTTGTTTAAATCGCTGTTATTTATATAAATCGGATAATTAATTTCTTTTTCGCTAATATTTACGGATAAATTAATCATGTAAAACTCCTGTAATTTCTTCAACTATTCTATTTGGTGTTTTGTTATTTGTATTTATAATTATGGATGCAGATTCGTAATTTTTTTCTCTTATTTTCAGGATTTGCTTAATTTTTTCTACTGACATTTTACCACAAAGAAGCGGTCTTGTCGTGTTATTTTTTATACGTTCATAAATTATTTCCGGTGAAGTTTTCAGATAAATCACTGTTGAATTATTTAGTAAAAACTTTCGGGTTTCGGGGTTTTCAAAAGCTCCGCCGCCGAGAGAGATTATTGCATTTTCCGTAATAAAAGAAGATATAATAATTTCTTGTTCAAGTTTTCTGAAATAGTTTTCTCCTTTTTGAGCAAAAATTTCTGAAATTTTCATATTTTCTTTTTCTTCAATAAGAAAATCAATATCAATGTATTTGATATTTAATTTTTCGGATAAAAGTTTTGCAATTGTCGTTTTGCCTGAACCCATCATCCCTGTTAATACTATAGTTTTCATATTTTCATAATAACATAAATATACTTAACTTTTTTGACTTAAAAGGTTGTTAAGGTATTATGAAAAAAAGAGGAAAATTATGTTAAAGAAAATATTAGCGTTATTGATGGTTGTAATGTTTGTTTGTTGCGGCTGCGGTAAAAAACAGGATGAACCTATGGCAAATGATTTAAATACAATTTTAAAACGGGATAAACTTATTGTCGGTGTTAAGACTGATACTTATCCGTTCGGTTTTCTTGATAAAAAAGGACATTATTCCGGTTATGATGCGGCGTTAGCAAGGATTATCGCGCGCGGAATTTTGGGAAGCGATAAAAAAGTTGAATTTGTACCGGTTTCAGCATCAGACAGAATGATGAAACTTTATTCAAATGAAGTTGATATGATTATTGCGACTATGTCAATAACTTCTAAACGTCAGGAACTTTTGGATTTTTCTGTGCCGTATCATACAGCAGGTCAGGCATTGTTGGTTAAAAAAGGCTCAAGTGTAAAATCTTTGAGGGATTTAAACGGTAAGCGCGCGATTATTGTTTTTGGATCAACCGGTGAAACAAGCTTGAGAACGGCAGTTCCAAATGTTGGTGTTATCGGATATAAAAATTATATTGATGCTTATAAGGCTTTAAAAGCCGGTAAAGCTGATGCAATTGTTGCTGATGATACGATTTTACTCGGGATGTCATTAAAGGATGATAGTGTTGTACTTCTTCCAAAAAAATACACGAAAGAACGTTATGCAGTCGCATTTCGTAAAGGTATTGAATCGCGTGATTTAATTCGCGCTGTTAATAACGTAATTGATATCGAAACCCGAAAAGGTAATTTGAAAAAATTAAAAGCTGATTACGGGATTAAGTAGAATTTTTTAACAAGTTCAATTTCCTGCGTTTTGTTAAGCGCAGGATTTTTTAATTTTTCATTCAGGATGAAATCGAAAATTTCAGAGTATTTAGGAGATGGTGCAATCCCGATTTCTTGAAGGTCTTTTCCTGTTATTTCAGGTTTTATATGTCTTAATTTATCTAAATATCTTCCTGTTATTTCAGGGTTGACGGTTGCAAGCATCAAAATTGTCTCTAAATTTACCCCTTCAAAAGCTTTGTAGATTTCAAAATCTGAAATATTTTTGTCATTCTGAACTTGATTCAGAATCTTTTTATAATCATCAACAATTTTTTGTTCTGTTTTTGTAAGTGGCAAGTTTGAAATATCCGGAAGAAGTCCGACATAAACTATCCAGGGGAATGTTGGTTTGTACTTTTTAATAAGTTCTTCCAAATTATTTTGCGGCAGGGTAAATTCTTGCGGACTGATAAGTTTATAGATTCCTTCATTTACAAATTTTTCAAATGCTGTCCACAAGTTAAGATTAAAAGTTTCGACAAGTTCTTTTTTTAAGCGCTTGTATGACATATCATAATTTATACTCTGCAAATATTTATCTTGAAGTTTTTTTGTATGTTCATCAAGTTCAAACCCGAAGCGTACGGAAAACTTCAGACCGCGTACAATTCTTGTCGGATCATCAATAAAACTGTTATTGTGAAGCACTCGGAGTTTTTTGTTTTTCAAATCTTCAAGTCCGCTTGTGTAATCAATAATTTCACCTGTCAAAGTTGATTTTGCCATAGCATTAATTGTGAAATCGCGGCGCAAAATATCTTCTTTTAAAGAACATCCGATATTATTTACTTTTGGAAGATGACCTTTTTGGGGGTAAATTTCACTTCGGGTTGAAGCGATATCAATTTCTTCACCATCAAGTTTGATTTTAACAGTTCCGAAAGGCTCATTAATCTGTAGAATTTCGGCATCAGGCAGTGTTTGTGCAAACTCAATTGCATTTCCCTGATATGTCAGGTCAATATCAAAACTTTCTTTGCCGAGAAGTTCATCTCTGACCACTCCGCCGATATAATATAAGTTTTCATTTTTAAGATTCATTTCGCACATAATATCAGAAATAAATATTTACCCTCATTTATATTGATGATGTTCATATGTTGATTTTAGCGTAAAATAGTGTAAAATGAAAGTTATGTAAATTTTTTAAGAAGGTCAGTTTATGTTACAGGAAGCAACAAAAGCACTTAATTCAGCATTTAATAACAGTTTTATAAAAAAACTCAGCCAATATCTTCACGATTGTGTAAGAGAAGAGGTTAAAAGTTCTACTTTCAGAAACCTGAAAGGGGATAAAGATAACAAGTGGATTTTCTTAAAAGAACAGGAAACTTTGTTAACTCAAGGACTTGAGTACCTCAAGCTTGACGGTTCAAACCCTAATTTGACAGAACTTATGCTTCAAGGGGTTTCAAGCGCAAGAGATAAATATTTGATTTATGGTTATATGTTTCTTGTTGGACGTAACGGAAAGTCAAAACGACACAACGAATTTTTAACACCGCTTTTGTATGTTCCGTGTAAGTTAGAACGCAACGGAGTCAGCATAAATTGTATTTTACAGGATGAAGTTTTATCTCTAAATACAGGTGCTTTAGCTGCACTTCTTAAAAAAGGCGAAGATGATGATGAAGTAGATTTGTTTTTGGAAGGTATTTTGGATGTTGTTCCTGATTTACCTGTTACAAAAGAAAAAATGGATATTTTCCTTACTACTTTAAAGTCGTTGATTCCTGATTTGGAAATTTCAACTGATCCGTCTGAAGATGTTGATGAAGATAATGTCACAAAAGATGAGAATTTTTCAAGAGATTTATCTGATGTTCAAATTACCGGTGAAAATTATGATGAAATAATTGATGATGAGATACAAGAACATAAACAAAAAGCTGCGGTTGGCGAAATTAAAAAACTTTCTGTAACTTATCAAAGTGCGATTATTTTAACAAAACGTCCGGCAGTAACAGCAGGTGTTTTACACGAATTGATGCAGATAGCAGAAAAACCAAGCGGTGTATTTCGTGAAACAACTTTAGGTGTAATCAACGATGAATACACTCAATCTGCCGAAAAAATGTTCCCGCTGAAAGAATCTGATTCTGATTTTTACCCGATAACACCGCTTTCGTTAAGTGATTCTCAGGAAAGAGTGTTAAAGAATGTAGAAAACAGTAAACTTATTGCGGTACAAGGACCTCCGGGGACAGGTAAATCCCAAACGATTGTTAACCTTGTTGCGCACTTGATTGCCAACGGAAAGACTGTCCTTGTGGCTTCCCGTATGGATAAAGCTGTTGATGTTGTTGCTGACAGGCTTAACGCACTTGGTGCTCCATATTTGGCGCTTCGTGCCGGCAGGATGAATTACCAAAAACAATTGAGCACTCAATTACAGGAATTAACATCAGGAAAATTTGCGTTAGATGATGGTGTAGAGGACTTTATCTTTGCAGATGTAAAAGATATGAAACAGCATCTCGATGTTCTGCGCGAAACAGAAGAAAAGTGCGAAAAAATTATTAAACTGGAAAAAGATTGGCATGATTTGAAAGATGAAATTAAACAGCAGTCAGCTCTTGTCGGTGAACTTGAATATATTAAACGCCCTTTGAAAAAATCTGAAATTGATAATGTAAATGATGTTATTAAAACTTTAAATGATAATATGGAAAAATCAGGGTTCTTTGCCTCATTTGCAAATATGTCAAGTGTAAGACAGTTAAAGAAAATTCTTGATTTAAAACATTTTGATGTTGAACCTGAAACTCTGGACAGACTTCAGGTTGAACTCGGGTTTGTTACACAGAAATGGAGATTGCGTAAGATTGAATCTGATATTCAAAAAACCGGAAATCTTCACGTTATGATGGAACAGATTCGTCAAATGAAAAGAAAACAAGGATCTCTTGCAATTAATATCTTGAAAAGTTCCCGCCGTGAAGCTTTGAAAGTTCTGTTACGTGATGCTAAAAAAGTTCGCAGAATCAAAGTTCATGCCCTTTCTCTTGTTGAACGTAAAAAGAAAAAATCAAATAATATTATGGAAGAAGAAGACTTTAAACCGTTGTTGGATGCGTTTCCTTGCTGGTGTGTAACAACTTATGCTGTTTCTGATTCTCTGCCGTTAAAACCCGGTATGTTTGATGTTGCAATCATTGATGAAGCTTCTCAATGCGATATCGCAAGCTGTTTCCCAATAATGTATCGTGCGAAAAAGACTGTTGTTGTCGGTGATGATAAACAATTGCCGCACCTATCATTCCTTGAAAAGGCTAAAGAACAATCCTTCTTGAGTCAGTACGGAATTCCTGATAAATATCAATTGATGTGGAGATTCAGAACAAATTCTATGTTTGATTTGGCTGATTACTATTCAATGAATTCTGTTATGCTTGATGAACATTTTAGAAGTCTTCCGCCGATTATTAATTTTTCTAATAAAGAATTTTATAACGACAGAATTCGTGTTATGAAAAAGGATTCATCAACAGATACTGCGATTGATATTATCAAAGTTCCTGATGGTAAAGTTGATATGGATGCAACAAGAAACCTTCCTGAAATTGAAGCTCTTGTTAAAACTTTACACGAAATTATTATTGAAGATGAAAAAAATAACCCTGATAAACCTGTTTCTATCGGTATAATTTCACCATTCAGAGCGCAGGTTGAACAGTTAAAAATATCTGTACCGAAAGTTTTATCAGATTATATGATTAAAAAACACCAGATTGAAATCGGTACAGCGCATACTTTCCAGGGGGATGAACGTGATATTATTTTAATGTCGTGGGCATTTGCAAATAATTCTTACCCGCAAAGTATTACGTTCTTACAAAAACCTAACCTGTTTAACGTTGCAATTACACGGGCAAGAAGCAAATGTATAAACTTTGTATCTCATGATTTAGAAACAATGCCTGATGGACATTTCAGACATTATGTTTCTTACCTGAAGCAGTACAAAGAACGTAAAGAAGCTATTTTAAATGAAGGAATAGATGAAAATATTTATAAAAATTCTTTGGAGCGTGAAATCGCAGAAGAAATCAGAAAACTTGACCATAGAGTTGCCGCAGGTGTAGAAATCGCAGGGTTAAGTGCTGACCTTGTTGTAGATGATAAATTTATTATTGAAATTGACGGTATGGAAGATAATAAAAAACTACACCACATGTCAAATATGAAAAAACAGGCAATTTTGGAACGCTGCGGATTTAAGGTTAAACGTATTACATTCCGCGAATGGCAGTATTCTGCAAAAGCTTGTCTTGACAGAGTTTTGAATATTGATTAATATTTACCGTATTTCTTTTCAAGATAATTCGGGTCATTGTCATATTTGCGGGTGTAAGTTGTTATGACATCTTCTTTCCTTGATATTCGCAAGATATAGTAAAATATTGTTGCAACATATTCGTGATGAAATTCAGGAAGATATTGAGGTGACAATGAAAGCGAAATGATTTCCGGTTTCATATTCTTTTCGTTTACGGTTTTAAAAATCGAATAGAAAGTTTTTTCAATGTCTTTTTGAGATTTTATGAACGAAAATTTCTCAGCCGTATCAAAACCTGAGTTGCTTGTGTAATCCGCGTCAATACTTAAGAAAACTTTTTTACCTTCAAAGTCAGGTAAGGTTTTTTCTGTGCAAGTTACTATTTTTACTTTTTTATGCTGATTTATCGGTGTAAATAAATAATCATAAAGTTTTTTGTCTGATGGAATTTCATTTATTCTACCTGTTTGGGTGTTAATCAAAAATTCCTGTGAAAAAGGTTCTTTAAATAATGGCTTAAATACAAAGTGCAGCCATCTGATATTAGGATTCATAGAATTTCCGTAAAAAGGTGTTGCTTTGCCGCGCGGAATAAGATGGTAATCGTTTTCTGCAAATAGTGTTTGAAGATTTAAATCTTTTGCCTCTTCATATGGCATAACCCAGTAAATTTCTTTTAATTCCGGATTCTTTGCAATGAGTTCATTAATCCAGTTTTCAACACCTGCACTGCCTTCTGCTATTACGGGGTAATTAAGATAGATATCACTGTGGGTATCAAAATTTACAAGTATTTCGGGGGCTTTAATCCCGTGATTTTTTGCGAATTCACTAACGTCAAGTGCTTGGTTGTGGTCTGTATTTAAATCTATAAGTTTAGTATTTTGTGTAACTTTTTTTATCAGGGGTTCTGCTTGTAAAAGGTAATCTTGTTTTGGCTTAAGATTAACAAAAATTCCTGTTATAACCAATCCCAGTATAAGAATTACCGTAAATATCTGTCTTTTATCCATTCATCTCCCCTTGTTATAATTATTTTATGTATAAATATTTCGGTGGTCAAATAATTATTATTTTACAACAAATATTTTTCGGCTAAGATAGTTACATAAGTCGAAATATAAGAGGTTTTAGAATAATGAAAAAGGTTTATATAGAAACAATGGGCTGCCAGATGAATAAATCAGATACTGAACGTATGTTCGGTATGCTGTCTAATTTTGGTTATACAGAAACAAAAGAGCCGAAAGAGGCTGATTTATTGATGGTAAATACCTGTTCTATCAGACAATTAAGTGAAGATAAAGCATTTAGTCTTATCGGAACGTGGGGAAAATGGAAAAAAACAAGACCTGAGTTAAAAATCGGTTTTTGCGGCTGCGTAGCACAGCAAAAAGCCGAACAGATTTTCAAACGTGCGCATTACGTGGATTTTGTTCTCGGTACTCATAAAATTTATTCTTTACCTGAAATAATTAAAACAATTGAATCTGGTGAAAAGGTTTGTGAATGTGAAGAAACTCATGCTACAGAAGATGATAAAGCGGTTAAGTTTGAAATAAATCGTGTAAAATCTGTTAATGCCTGGATCCCGATTACAGAAGGCTGTAATAATTTCTGCACGTACTGTATCGTTCCATATACCCGCGGCAGAGAACGTTCAAGACTCCCTGAAACCATTTTAAAAGAAGTAAAAGATGCATTAGCTGACGGGTTTAAGGAAATTACACTGCTTGGACAAAACGTTGACAGCTACGGAAAAGATTTTAAAGACAGAAATTATCGTCTTGCTGATTTGCTTCGCGAAGTTAACGCACTTGAAGGTAAATTCAGAATTCGTTTTGTAACTTCATACCCGACAGACATAACTGATGATTTAATTAAAACGACTGTTGAACTTGATAAGGTTTGTGAATATTTCCATATTCCTATGCAATCAGGCAGTAGTGAAGTTTTAAAGAAAATGAACCGCCGCTATGATAGAGAAACTTACATAAAAATTGCTCAAAAAGTTCGAGATATGGTCCCGGATGTTACGATAACAAGTGATTTTATTGCAGGTTTTCCGGGGGAAACCGAGGAACAGTTTGTTGAAACTTTAACAGCGATGGAAGAAGTCGGACTTGATTATTCAAACACTGCGGCATATTCTCCGCGTGAGAAAACTGTTGCGGCAAAATGGGTTGATAAATATATTGATGAAGATACAAAATTTGAACGTCTTGCGCGTTTAAATGAACAGAACCGCAAATGCTGTCTTGAATCTAACAAAAAATTCTTAGGCCGCGAGATGGAAGTTTTAGTGGAAAACTTTGAAAATCATAAAGGAAAAAATGTTATAACAGGCAGAACCCGTAATAACAAGATTGTTCATATTCCTTGTGATAAAGATATGACAGGTGAATTTGTCAATGTTAAAATCATCGGTGTTAAAACCTGGTATTTGAACGGTGAATTGATATAAAAAATCTAGTTATAAGCTCCAAGGCATTTGAAAAATGATGTTTTTGGCTTGATTTCTTCTATTGCATTTGAAATGTTAGTATCCTTAATATGCCCGTCAAGATTTATTATAAATGTATATTTTCCCTGTTCTTTTCTGGATGGACATGAAGAAATGTAAGATAAATTTATATCATGTTCTAAAAATATTTTTAGGATTTCTAAAAGCGCCCCCGGTGTATTGCTTGTTTTGAATGCAACTGTTGTTTTGTCATTATCTGTTATATCGGTTTCAATCGCGCCGATTAGAATATATTTTGTATTGTTGTTTTTATCATCATTAATATTTTCTTTTAATATATTTAACATACAATTTTGGGCGATTTTACGGTTTCCGATGGAAGCATATGTAAGATTATGGTTGCGCAAGTCATTAGCAGCTTCAAGCATTGTCGGAGCTTCAATAAGATTAAGGTGTCTTGGTAATTCGTTTTGAATAAATTCCTGACATTTACCTAAAAGTCTTGGAGTCGCAATTAAGCCTGTTATACTGTAAAATTCTGTTGTTTTAGATAAAAGGCAGAGTTCTATCGGTAAAACAATTTCTGCTATTATTCTAATAGCAGGGTTTTTGGAATACATAAGACAATCTAAAGATTCTCTTATTGTTCCGTCAATAGTATTTTCTAATGGCAGAACTCCCAGAGTATCAGGATTCTGTCCTACATAATCAACAATTTGCCTGATTGTTGTCATTGGTGTTGTAAAACAATTTTCCAGATGGAATTTTTTACAGAATTCATCTTTTGCCATATCTGAAAATGAATTTACCGGTTCAAGAAATGCAATATTTCTTACAGATTCAAAATTGACCATTTACTTAACTCCATATTTCAATTAGAATTATAACAGATATTAAGTGAAAAGGGAAGAAATGTCAGGTATAAAATTTGGAACAGACGGTTGGCGTGCTGTTGTAGGAAAAGATTTTAACGCAGAAAATGTCGAAATTGTGTCAAAAGCAATAGGAAAATATGTTTTTGATAATTATGGAATTTATAAAACTATAATTGTCGGCTATGACCCGCGGAATATGGCACGCGAATTTTCTATGCAGTGTGCTGAAGTTTTAAAAAATATGGGATTCAAGGTTTTATATAGTGACAAAGTTATTCCTACTCCTGTTCTTGCATTTAATGCTAAGGTTTTGGATGCTTGTGCTGTTATGTTTACAGCATCTCACAACCCGCCTGAATACCTCGGGATAAAATTTATTCCGGATTATGCCGGTCCTGCGACTTCAGAAATTACTGATGAAATTGTTTCAAATTTCGGAAAAGAATCTCCGGCATGTGTTAAAGGTAACATTGTTGTAACAGATTTTTCTGCTTCTTATTTTAAAAGAATTAAAGAAATTATTGATTTTGGCAAAATTAAGGATCTGAAAAAACGTATAATTTTTGATGGTTTATATGCTGCAAGTATCGGTTATTTTGATAAATTATTATCAGATAACGGCATTGAATACGATAGCATTCATATGTATCACGATCCGGCTTTTGGCGGCGGAATGCCTGAACCTAAACCGAAATTTATGACAGAAATGATTGATTATGTAAAATCGCATGACGGTTATACGGGGTTTGCTAATGACGGTGATTCGGATAGGTTCGGTGTTGTTAACGAAAACGGTGAATATGTTACTCCGAATGAAATTATTGCAATACTTTTAATGCATTTAAAAAAGCATAAAAATTACTCCGGAGTTCTTGTCAAAACAGTTGGCGGAAGTTTAATGCTTGATATTATTGCCCAAAAGCTCGGAGTTGAAGTTATTGAAACTTCTGTCGGGTTCAAGCATGTGGGTGAAGCTATGCGAAAATATAACCCGATTATTGCAGGTGAAGAATCCGGCGGTCTGAGTATTCAAGGACATATTCCTGAAAAAGACGGTATTCTTGCCAATCTTCTTGTTTTAGAAGCTATGGCTTATGAAGGTAAATCTTTAGTTCAATTGCAAAAAGAACTCCACGATTTTGTCGGATGTACTTTTATTAATACAAGAGTTGATAAAAAACTTGAAAATGTCGAAGAAATAAAACCTGTATTAGAAAAATTTTCAAAATTAGAAAAAGTCGCAGGCATGAAAGTTTCTAAGAAAGATTTTAAAGACGGGGTGAAACTTTATCTTGAAGATAATAAAACCTGGATTTTAGTTCGACCATCAGGTACAGAACCGCTTTTGAGAATTTATATCGAAAGCAATATTCAAGATAAAATTGATGAAATAATAAGTTTTGTTAAGTAATAATTTAAAATTTAGCAATTATTTTATTGAGCATTGTTTGTATATGCGTGTGTAGAAATAGAAAGGAAATTACTCTTATGGAAGTTAGAAATAATACCCCTAGTTTTGGTATGGCATTTATTAAACCTAAAGCAGAAGATATCTCGGGTTTTACCAAACATGTTACAAAAGGTAGACGTCCAAGACTTGTTGCCCGCGGTTTAGCTCAATTACAAAAAGCGCATGCTGCTGATAAGTATACTGATATTCATTATTTACCGGATGCAAAAGGTTTTGATGTAATACCAAAAACTGGTCTTGACGCAGGTACCAGAGGAATTGTTGAAGGTGCTCTTGGCGGAACATCAAGACCGGTATATCCCGGTGTAAGTTTACCTACAAGATTATCTAAAGCTCAAGAAAAATTTAATCAAGAGCTTGAAATGTTAGAAAAAGCAAATGCTTCAAAATTAAAACAAGTATGCGTTGGAATAAAAGGTTTATTTAATGCGCTGAAAGAATCTGTTCGCGTTGTATTATTTGCACCAAAAGATACGCTTCCGGCTACTTTGAGAGTAGCATCAGCAGAAGCAACACGTGTAGAAAAAGAAGTAACACAAGAATTGGCAAAACGTGCTGCAATGGAGCAACGTAGAATTGCTAACGAAAAGCTTATTGATAAGGCTTTAAAATAAGGAAAATTTCAGTTAACAAAACTAAACAAACATGGCAAAACACGGTTGACACCGTGTTTTGTTTGTCTTAAGATTGGTATGCTTGAAGTATAATGACCGAAATATTATAGCAAGCAGGGCAAGGCTTACGCTTTGTCGAAGTAGTACATAGAAAAAAGAAAAAGGAATGCAAATGGCAAACAGCACTAAGAAAAACAGAATCAGAGTTTGTTTGAAAGCTTATGATCACAAACTAATTGATGTATCTGCTGAAAAAATCGTAGAAACAGCAAAAAGAACAGACGCTAAAGTAGCCGGACCTATTCCTTTACCTACAAAAAGACGTATATATTGCGTTTTGCGTTCACCACACGTTGATAAAAAATCTCGTGAACATTTTGAAATGAGAACACATAAACGAATTATCGATATATACGAGCCAACTCAACAAACAATGGAAGAGTTGCGCAGATTAGATTTACCGGCTGGTGTAGATATCGAAGCAAGATAGTTTGTTAAGATTCCAGTCTTTGAAAATTGAATAAGCATTATGCACAATAATGTGAACTGCGACCGGTCGGGGCGAAAAGCTTAAAAATCCGAACGGAGAGGTGAAAGCCCTCAAGTTAAGGTAAAGTGATACGTAGCGCTCACAAGCGAAAGATGCAACCGGTGCAAATAAAAGACTCCTGTCTTTTTATGGGTAAAGGTTGTACGGAAAGGTAAAAATTATGACACTAGGTGTAATAGGAAAAAAAGTTGGAATGACTCAAATCTTTGACGAACAAGGTTTGGCAATCCCTGTAACTGTTATCAAAGTTGACGAAACTGTTGTAACTCAGGTTAAAACAGTTGAAACTGACGGATACAATGCTATTCAAGTCGGTACAGTAGCAGCTAAAGAAAAACACTTGACAAAAGCTCAATTAGGTCATTTCAAGAAAAATAACTTATCAAACTACAGACATCTTCAAGAATTCAGAGTTGAAAATCCTCAAGATTACAAAGTAGGTGATAAGGTTGAACTTTCAGTATTAGAAAATGTTGAAAAAGTAGACGTAACTGGTAAATCAATAGGTAAAGGCTTCCAAGGTACAGTAAAAAGATGGAACTTCGGAAGAGGACCTATGGCTCACGGTTCTAAAAACCACAGAGAACCTGGTTCAATCGGTGCAGGTACAACTCCTTCACGTGTTATCAAAGGTAAAAGAATGGCTGGTAACATGGGTAACGAAAGAGTTACTATTACTAAATTGAAATTAGTTAAAGTTGATTCAGCTAACGGTTTAGTATTAGTTAAAGGCTCAGTACCTGGATGCGAAGGCAGATTGGTAACAATCGTACCTACAAGAACTAAATGGAACTAGGATACAGAACATTATATGACCGCCGTTTGAATGTAGCGTAAGCGAAATGAACGAACAAATCTTTGATTTGACAGGCGGGAAATAAGTAAAAACAGAAAAGTAACAAAACCCGCTCTTACCATATAAAACAGGAAACTGAAAGGGGTAAGCGGAAAGCAAAAGGAAAATTAAAATGTCAAAAGAAATATTAAGTACAAATGGAGAAAAATTAGGCGAAATTACTTTAGAAAAAAGTGTTTTCGGTGTTGAACCTAATTTACACGTAATGCACTTAGCATTAAGAAGACAATTAAATAATGCACGTCAAGGTTCAGCTTGTGCAAAAACAAGAGCTGAAGTAGCAGGCGGCGGAAGAAAACCTTGGAAACAAAAAGGTACAGGCAGAGCAAGAGCCGGTTCTCTTCGTTCACCATTGTTCGCAGGCGGCGGCGTTATCTTTGGACCAAAACCTAGAAGCTTTGCATTCAATATGCCTCAAAAAGCTAGACAATTAGCTCTTAAATCAGCATTGTCAGCTAGAGAAGCTCAATTGGTTATCGTAAAAGATTTCTCAACAATCGCTGAACCAAAAACTAAATTAATGGTTAGTGCTTTGAAATCATTAAACGTAAACGGAAAAGTTTTAGTTGTTGCTGATACAAAAGCTGAAGAAAATAAAAATCTTGAACTTTCAGCAAGAAATATTCCAAGCGTAAAACTTTTATTACCAACCAACTTAAATGTGAAAGATTTATTGGAAGCTGATTTTGTTGTTATGACTGAATCCGCTGTAAATGAAATTACAGAAAGGTTACAATAATGAGTAAAGAAACAGAAAGACTATATGACGTTATTAAAAAGTCATTAATTACAGAAAAATCAGTGGCAGCAACAGAAAATGCACAATATACTTTCGAAGTAAAAAAAGATGCAACAAAAATTGAAATTGCTAAAGCTGTAGAATTAGCTTTTCCAGGAAGAAAAGTTACAAAAGTAAGAACAGTTTATATGCCATCTCATGAAAAAAGAATGGGATATAAATTTGGTAGAACAGATTCATCTAAAAAAGCAATCGTAACTATCGAAGGTGAACCAATCGAATTCATTAACATATAGTTATGGATTCAAAAGGGGCGTAAGGCATATGTCCCTAATGAAAAAGTACAAAGCCAATAGTAGGAGAAAATAAAATGGCAAACAGAAAAATTAATCCGACCACTCCGGGACAAAGAGGAATGACAAGAAGTGATTATCAAGAAATCACAACTTCTACTCCTGAAAAATCTTTATTAAGATCATTGAAAAAAACAGCAGGAAGAAATAATACAGGTAGAATTACATGTCGTCACAAAGGCGGCGGTGTAAAAAGATCATACCGTGTAATTGATTTCAAAAGAGATAAATTTGGTGTACCTGCAACAGTTAAAACTATTGAGTACGATCCGAACAGAAACGTAAGAATTTCACTATGTTTCTACGCTGACGGTGAAAAAAGATATATCTTAACTCCGGAAGGTTTAAATGTAGGTGATGTTATCGTTTCAGGTCCGGAAGCACCTGTTCAAACCGGTAATGCTTTACCGCTTGAATTAATTCCGCTAGGTTCAATCGTTCACAACGTTGAATTAACCCCTGGTAAAGGCGGCGTTATGGTTAGATCAGCAGGTAACTCAGCACAAGTTATGGCTAAAGAAGGTAACTATGTAACAATTAAACTTCCTTCAGGCGAAATGAGAATGGTAAGAAAAGAATGTATGGCTACCATCGGTACATTAGGTAACTCAGAATTCAAAAACTTATCAATCGGTAAAGCCGGTAGAAAACGTTACATGGGCATCAGACCAACAGTACGTGGTGTAACAATGAACCCTTGCGATCACCCTCACGGTGGTGGTGAAGGTAAAACAGGTCCTGGCGGACACCCTAAAACACCTTGGGGTAAACCGGCACTTGGTTACAAAACCCGAAAAAAAGGTAAAGCTTCTGATAAGTTAATCGTTAGAAGACGCAAAAAATAGCAAATAATAAAATTTAGGGGCTTTTATGCCAATATATAAAAGCCCTTTTTAAAAACAAACAACAAACTAAAAAGGAGAAATAAATGGCACGTTCATTAAAAAAAGGTGCATATGTAGAAGAAGCTCTACAAAAGAAAATTGACAAAATGAATGCTAACTCTGACAAAAAAGTTATCAAAACTTGGTCAAGAGCATCAATGATTGTACCTGATATGTTAGGTCATACAATTGCTGTTCACAACGGTAAAACTCACGTACCGGTTTATGTAACAGAACAAATGGTAGGCCATAAATTAGGCGAATTTGCTCCGACAAGACTTTTCAAAGGTCACGCCGGCGCAGATAAAGCAAAAAGAGGTTAGTACAAATAATCCAAAGTGATATTTATATTAAATAAAGGATAAAAAAATGGAAGCAAAAGCAAAACAAACAGACATAAAAATGACAGCAAGAAAACTTCGCAGAGTAATCAACGAAGTAAGAGGAAAAGCTGTTGTTGAAGCTCAAGATATGTTACGTTTTATGCCATATTTTGCGGCAAGAGTGGTTGAAAAGAACTTAAAAGCTGCAATTGCAAATGCTCGTGAACAATATGGTGTAGCTCCTGAATCATTAAAGATTTCTCAAATCTTTGCTGACGAAAGTGTTACTTATAAACGTGCAAGAACAAGAGCTCAAGGTCGTATGTATTCAAGAATGAAACGTACATCACACCTTACATTAGTAGTTAGTGATACAACAAAATAGGAAAGTAATAAAATGGGACAAAAAACACATCCAACCGGATTTAGAGTAGGTATAATTCAACCTTGGGTAAGCACTTGGTTTGCTAAGGTAAAAGACTACGCAGCATTCGTAGCAGAAGATGCTAAAATCAGAAAATTCGTTAAGAAAAAACTATATGCAGCTGGTGTTTCAAGAATTTTGATTGCCAGAAAAGCACAAAATACAACAATCACAGTTGTAACAGCAAAACCTGGTATAGTTGTTGGCCGTGGCGGACAAGGTATTGATGAACTTCGTCAAGAAGTTACAAAATACATTGGTAAACCTGTTATTATCAACGTTGTAGAAGTTGCAAGAATTGATGCTGATGCTCAATTAGTTGCAGAATCTATAGCACAACAACTTGAAAAACGTATTGCATTCCGCCGTGCTATGAAACAAGCAATGCAAAGAACAATGCGTTCAGGCGTTCAAGGTATCAAAGTTATGGTATCAGGACGTTTGGGTGGTGCTGAAATCGCACGTTCAGAGTGGGCAAAAGAAGGAAGAATCCCTCTTCAAACACTTAGAGCAGACGTTGATTACGGTTTCGCAGAAGCTGATACAATCATGGGTAAAATCGGTGTTAAAGTTTGGATTTTCAAAGGCAACTTAATGCCTGGCGAAATGGCAGACCAAAACATCAAATTAAAAAGCGGTAAAGACAATGCTGACAAAGGCGGCAGACGTCCAAGACGCAGCAGAAATGTTGAATCAGCACCGCAAAGCTAGTTAAAGGTATAAAATAATAGGAGCAAAATATAATGTTACAGCCTAAAAAGACTAAATACCGCAAAATGATGAAAGGCAGAATGAAAGGTACTGAAACAAGAGGTACAAAACTTGAATTCGGTCAATACGCTCTACAAGCAGTAGAGCCGGGTTGGATTACCAGCCGTCAAATCGAGGCTGCACGTCGTGCAATGACTCGTGAAATCAAACGTGGCGGTAACGTTTGGATTAAAATATTCCCGGATAAACCGATTACTGCAAAACCGGCTGAAACTCGTATGGGTTCCGGTAAAGGTAACGTTGAATACTGGGTTGCAGTTGTTAAACCAAACAGATTATTGTTTGAATTAGATTACTTCGATAGAAATACTGCAGTTCACGCTTTAGAACTAGCAGCACAAAAATTACCTATCAAAGTTAAAATCGTTGAACAACCAAGAGAACAAGCATAGTATATAACCCTTGTCTTAACAAGAAGTTAATTCTTCAGGTCGGATAAGATAAGGAACAATATAAAGGAAAATAAAAAATGAAATTAAGTGAAATGCGTGAAAAATCAGCTGATGAGTTACAAAATGCTATCGTAGATTGGAAAAAACAACTACTTGAAGCAAGATTGCAATTATCAACTCATAAATTAGAAAATACAGCAAGTATTTCTAAAACTAAAAAACTCATCGCTCAAGCAAAAACAGTAATAACAGAAAAAGCGGCTTGCGAGCAGAGTGCAGAAGCGGTAGCGTGCACGACTAATGCGAGCAACCAAGCGGAGGTACAAAATGCCTAAAAAAGAAAAACAAGGAATGGTAGTTAGTAACAAAATGGATAAAACAGTAGTTGTAAAAGTTGCTGATTATGAACCACATCCAAAATACAAAAAGATTATCGAATCTAATAAACACTATAAAGCACACGACTCTGAAAACGTTTGTAACGAAGGCGATATCGTAAGAATCGTTGAAAACAGACCAATCTCTGGCAGCAAACGCTGGGTTGTAGCTGAAGTAGTTGAAAAAGCAAGATAGCGGATTTTGGCAAGAACGGAACGTAGCGAGTTCGCCCTAGCGAGAGCTGCGTTGAGCCGGTCGAGCTGCCAATAATCCAAGATGAAAATGCAACATTACCACTGAGTAATGAGAGGCAAAAGTAGTAGATTAATACTAAAAGGAAAGAAAAATGATACAACAAGAAACAAGACTAGAAGTAGCAGATAACACAGGTGCTAAACAATTGTTATGTATCCGTGTTATGGGAAGCTCAAATAAAAAATTTGCAGCAGTAGGCGATGAAATCGTAGCTTCTGTAAAAGATGCGACTCCAAATATGGCTGTGAAAAAAGGTGAAGTTGTTCGTGCAGTTGTAGTAAGAACTAAAGCAGATATCAAACGTAATGACGGTTCAGTTATCAGATTTGATGAAAATGCTGCAGTTATTATTAACAAAGACGGCAACCCAAGAGGTACTCGTGTTTTCGGACCTGTTGCTCGTGAATTAAGAGACAAAGGTTATATGAAAATAGTTTCTCTTGCACCGGAAGTTATCTAATATACAAATACATGTAATAGACTTTATAATGTTGTTTATGAAGTCAGTCCATGAAAGATAAAACCAGGAGAAAAAAATGACAAACAAAGATAAAAAAAGCTTACATGTAAAAACAAGCGACAGAGTCGTTGTTATTGCAGGTAAAGACAAAGGTAAAATCGGTAATGTAAAAAAAGTTGACCTTGAAAAAGGAAGAGTAATTGTAGAAGGCGCTAATATGGTGACTAAAGCTCAAAAACCTCAACCTGCAGCAGGTATTCAAGGCGGACTAATCAAACTTGAAGCTCCAATTGATTCTTCAAATGTTATGATAGTATGCCCGGCTTGCGAAAAGGCAACAAGAGTAGAAATGAAAGTTATCGATGGTAAAAAAGTTCGCGTTTGTAAAAAATGCGGTGAACAACTAGATGCTTAATGTGTAAGTGATTACGACATTAATACCAATAGTAAAGGAAAAGAAAAATGACAGTAACAAAAAATTTAAAAGCAAAATATCAAGAAGATGTAGTTCCGGCTATGAAAGAAAAGTTCGGCTACAAAAATGATCACCAAGTTCCAAAACTAGTTAAAATTGTTTTGAATATGGGTGTAGGTGAAGCTTCTCACAACTCAAAAATTGCAGAAGCAATTGAAGCTCAGTTAACAAAAATTGCCGGTCAAAAAGCAGTAGTTACAAAAGCTAAAAAATCAATCGCTTCATACAAATTGAGAGAAGGTATGCCGGTTGGAGCAATGGCAACATTGCGTGGCGAAAGAATGTATGATTTCTTACAAAAACTAATTTGTGTTGTACTTCCAAGAATTCGTGACTTCCGCGGTATCAGTGCAAAAAGTTTTGACGGTCGAGGAAACTATACATTGGGCTTGAAAGAACAAGCTCTATTCCCTGAAATCACTTATGAAGAAGTAGATTTAGTTAAGGGTATGAACGTTTCAGTTATCACAACTGCTGAAACAGATGATGAGGCAAGAGAATTGTTAAGACTTCTCGGAATGCCTTTCAAAGGTTTAAACAAGTAACACGAAACATAATTATCAGGTATTCGTCTGTATAATTATTAAGTAGAAAAAGGAGAAATTCATGGCTAAGAAAGCGATGATTAACAAAGAACTTAAACGCCAAAAACTTGCTGCTGCCGGAAAATACCCAACAGTAAGACTTCACAACAGATGTTCAATTTGTGGAAGACCACACGGATTTCATAGAGATTTCGGTTTGTGCAGAATTTGTTTAAGAAAAATGGCTCACCAAGGTTTATTACCTGGTGTAACAAAAGCAAGCTGGTAGTTTGTTTATTGCCATAAATCTAAGTTAATAAAAAAAGCGGTCATAATGACCGCTTTTTTGTTACATATCTTAAGTTAGCTATTGTAAATATTGGTGTTTGTTATAAAATAATTGTATACAGTTCCAGACTGCCAGGATACGCCAAAAAGGGTAATTCCTAAATAAAGGCAAGATTAGCTTGGTAAGTGGTGTAATAGTAAATAAGGATACTGCCTATAACTGTGGGTAAGTCCGGAGGAATTAAAATGTCAATGTCAGATCCTATAGCAGATATGCTAACCAGAATCAGAAACGCTAACATGGTTTCACATCAAACTGTTGATGTACCTGCTTCAAAATTGAAAGTTGAATTAGCAAGAGTATTGAAAGAAGAAGGTTTCATCGCAGGATACGAAGTTAAAGAAGCTGGTAAATTCAAAGTTATCTCTATTACTTTGAAATACGAAGCTAATGGCAAACCTGTTATCACAAAATTAGAAAGAATTTCTAAACCAGGTTTAAGAAGCTACTCAAAATCTAAAAACTTACAAAAAGTTTTAGGTGGTATGGGTGTTGCTATCGTTTCAACTCCAAAAGGATTGTTAACAGATAGAAAAGCAAGAAAAGAAAACGTTGGCGGCGAAGTTCTTTGCTACGTATACTAATTGCGTATGCCGATGTGGCGGATTTTGGCAAGAACGGAACGTAGCGAGTTCGCGTAGGCGAGAGCTGCGATGAGCCGGTCGAGCAGCCAATAATCCAAGATAGTACCGGTGTTAAGCCGGCAAAACTTCAAACATAATTGGTAGAAAAGTTTGAAAGTAAGTAGATATACCAAAAGGAGAAATTAAAATGTCAAGAATTGGTAAAAAACCGATAGAAATTCCTCAAGGTGTTGAGGTTAAAATTGAAGGACAAGTTGTTACAGCTAAAGGACCTTTAGGTACTGAAGTTGTTGATGTTCGTCCTGAAATCGCAGTTAAAATTGAAGATAACCATGTTATCTTATCAAAAGTAGGTACATCTCGTGAAACAGATGCACTTTACGGCTTGTCAAGAACTTTAGTTGCGAATGCTGTAACAGGTGTAAAAGAAGGCTTTGTTAAAAAGCTTGAAATCAACGGTGTAGGTTACAGAGCACAAATGCAAGGTACAACTTTGAATATGGCTTTGGGTTATTCTCACCCTGTTGATATTGTACCGCCTGAAGGTATTACAATTTCTGTTGAAGCTAACACAAAAATCACTGTAAAAGGTTCTAACAAACAAAAAGTTGGTGATGTTGCAGCTTTAATCAGATCAAAACGTAAACCTGAAGTATACAAAGGTAAAGGTGTTAAATACGAAGGCGAATACATCAGACGTAAAGCTGGTAAAGCCGGTAAAAAATAGAGCCGCGTAAATCGATAGAATAATTTAACTAAAGCCCGTATGAACCCTTGGTTAGGTTTTATCAAGAAGGTTCGGGTTAAACGAAAGGAAAATAAAAATGATTAAACAACAAGCAAGAAAACCATTAGTTCAAAAAAGACACAGATCAATCAGAGTTAAACTTTCAGGAACTGCTGAGTTCCCAAGATTAGCTGTATACAGAAGTACAAAACACATTTATGCTCAATTGATTGACGATGTAAACCATGTAACATTGGCTGCTGCATCATCTAACGATAAAGAGTTAAAAGAAAAATTAGCTCACGGCGGTAACATTGCTGCTGCAAAAGTTGTTGGTGAAGCAATCGCTCAAAAAGCTAAAAAAGCTGGTATTGAATGTGTTGTATTTGACCGCGGCGGATTTTTATACCACGGTCGTGTTGCAGCATTAGCTGATGCAGCTAGAGAAGCTGGTTTGATGTTCTAATTTGAACAGGTAGGAAAAAAGAACCGAAAACAAAATGTTTTCGGTTCTTTTTTATATGTTTAAATATGTTTTTAAACTTTCGATAGCGCGGTTTGACATAAGTTCACCTTTGAGTTTTTTATTTTTGCGCTCTTTTTTGGGTAATTCTACTGGTGGCACAATTCCCCAGTTTGAATTTATTGGTTGGAAGTTATCGTGTTCAGGATTTGTAATATAATGGGTTAATGCGCCAAGCATTGTGTCTGCCGGTAATTCAAGTAATGGCTCATCTGATAGAAGTTTTGCCATGTTAATACCTGATAAAAGTCCTGAAGCGATTGATTCTGTGTAGCCTTCTGTCCCTGTGATTTGACCGGCAAAGAAAAGGTCTTTTCTTTCACGGGTTTGAAGTGTCGGGTTAAGAAGAGTTGGTGAATTTATAAATGTATTTCTGTGCATAACACCGTAACGTACTATATTAACGTTTTCCAGACCCGGGATTGATTGAAGTAATTCTTTTTGTGCTCCCCATTTTAGGTTTGTTTGGAATCCGACAAGATTAAACAAAGTTTTTGCGGAATTGTCCTGACGAAGCTGAACTACTGCATAATTTTTTTCTTCTGTTCGTTTATCAATCAGTCCTACCGGTTTCATTGGTCCAAAACGAAGAGTATCAACTCCGCGGGAAGCTAAAACCTCTATTGGCAGACAGCTTTCAAAGAATTTTGCTCCTTTTTCAAAATCATGCTGCTCGATTCGAGGGGCGTTAATTAAGATATTATAAAATTTTTCATATTGTTCTTTGTTCATCGGACAATTTATATATGATGCTTCGCCTTTATCGTAACGGCTTGCCCAGAACGCGATATCAAAATTTATGCTCTCTTTTTCAACAATTGGTGCTATAGCGTCAAAAAAATGCAAATATTCACTTTTGGTAAATTCTTTGATTGCATCTGTAAATTTTGAACTTGTTAAAGGTCCTGATGCTATAATTGTCGGTGTTTCAGGAATTTGTGTGACTTCTTCTCTTATTAAATTTATATTAGGATTTTGTTCAATTTTTTGAGTTACGCTTTGTGAAAATTTGTGTCTATCAATTGCAAGAGCATTTCCAGCAGGGACCTGGCATGCTTTTGCAATTTCGATAAGTTCTCCTCCTAAGATTTCCATTTCGTGTTTTAAAAGTCCGCTTCCGTTTGTAATATCATACGAGCCTAAGCTGTTTGAGCAGACAAATTCTGCACAATCTTGTGTGGTATGTGCACCTGTTTTAACATTTGGGCGCATTTCGTATAAATTAACTTTAAATCCTCTTTTAGCAAGCTGCAGTGCGGCTTCTGAACCTGCTAAGCCTGCTCCTATTACATTAACTTCCATTCTTGAAGTTTAACTAAGATATAATTTGTTGTCAAATTATGTTATTTCCACGGGTAGTCTTTTGTAATTGACCAGCCGTCACGTTTTATTTTCTCTGAACAGCAGGAGCCGGAAGTTTTGCATTGTTTGTTAATATCGTCTTTAGATGATTTTGAACACATTGGTACAGCGTTGTTATTATCAAAATCTATTTCAAAGCCAAAAATATCCCGACCATGTGTGTTAGGTGGTTTTATTCCGTTTAGATCAACATAAATTGATTGTTTTGAGCTGTATAAAGCTTTTTGACCGGTTTCCACATTTTCGTCTTTAATCCATTTCATTAGCAAAACAAAATAACTTGTTCCATCCATTGTTGTAAATAATACTCTTCCTGCAGAGTAATTCGTTTGTACGGTTATTCCCCAATTTTCACCGTTGATATTTTTATATCGCAAATTACTTTTAGTATCAATTGTAGGGGCATTCAGATATGAAAACCAGTATTTTTCAAAAAATTCTTTCGTTGTATTTTCATTAACGTAGGTATCTGTGGTTAAAAAAGTTACAGCATCACCGTTTTCATTAGAAGAATTACGGGCTATTTGATTTAAAATTGCATAAGCTTTTTTTAATTTTACAACTGTTTGTTGTTTTTGATACGACTGAATTAAACCCGGTATGGTAAGTGCAGCTACAACTCCTATAATCCCAAGAGTAATAAGTGTTTCAGCTAATGTGAATGCAAAATATTTTAAGATTTTTGTAGTTTTTAAGTTATACAATTTTACCCCCTTGAAAGTAAATAATGACGCGATTTTCTACTACTTTAGTAGACACTATGTCTACGACAATATATTGCTACTGTATCACAATACTTTATATGAGTAAAGATATTTGTAAAATATTTGGAAAACGTTTACATAAATTTAGAATACAAAAAGGGTTTTCACAGGAAGAACTGGGGTTTGAAGTAGGTTTGGATAAAACTACTATCGGTAAATATGAGCTTGCAAAACGATGTATAAATATCAGGCAGGCAAAATCTATTGCTGATGTCCTCGGGGTTAAGATGTCGGATTTATTGGATTGATTTTTATACTAAAACTAATTGTGTAGTAATGTTACAGAAATGTTATAATTGTAGTAAAACGCTTGCTATTTTGATTAGGATTAAGTATAATAAGTACACTTGTTCAAAACTTTAGTGTACAAAAGAATGTAAAAGTTTTGAAACATTACCCGAAAAAATGGCAATTATAGACCGATTGTTGTTTTTTTTACTGTGTAGAAGTTTTTTTAATTAGTAGGGATTATGTCAGTAAAACCAATCATACCAAGTATAAATACAGATAATAATACGAATAAAATGAAATTAAAACAGGTTCAGACCCCGATGAGCCAAGCTTACCCTGTTCAGAATAAATCAGTTGCATTCAAAGGAGGATTTAATCCTATTGTAGCTACTATGGATTTTATTGAAGCCGGCGGTTATGCTGCATCATTTATTATTCAGGATGGTATTGGTTTTATCACCCCTCGTGTAAGTAAAGGTTTGCTTCGCGGCGGTAAAGAGAAAAAAGACGAAAATGGTAATGTTATTATCGGAAATGACGGCAAGCCACAACGTGAATTGAATTGGAAGCTTGCTCAAAAAGAATTCTTACGTGAGATGATTACTGGTCCATCAGCATTTCTAATCCCACTTGGCATGCTTTCTGTTATTAACAAAAAATTCGGTACAGGTAATAATGTAAGATTAGATTATCTTGACAGTTTACAAGCACCGTTTGCTAAATATGTTACAGAAAATGTAAATGCTGTTAAGAATGGTAATCCACCTAAAGCCGCTTTCTATGAAAAGATATATGCTGAAGTACTTGAAAATAGTATTAATGCTCATCTTCCGGAAGCTGAAAAATTGAGCGCTGATGAAATAACGGCTAAAGCAAAAGATTATGCAGCAAGACAAATTCAAATAGAAGATATTAAAGCTGATAAATCTTTGAGTAAAAAAGCCCGTAAAGAATCTATTGCGCAAATTGAATCTATCGAAGACTCTTATATGAAGCTTAGAAAGAGTAAAATAGGCGGTGTTGTTAATGAATTGGCTATTAATATTACTTCTTCTAACGGAAAAGTAAAAGGCGGTAGTATATCAGAATATATTAAAGCTATGAGTGATTATTTTGGTGATGCTGCAAAAAATACAGCAAAATTACTAAAAGATAACATGACTGCTGAACAAATCGAAGATGCAGTAAAACAATTTACACGTAAAAGAATGGGTTCAAGAGTACTAACAAACCTTGGTATATTTGGTACTGTTGCCGCATTCTATACTCAGATTCCTAAACTTTATAACATGGGTATGAAAACTAATCCTGCTTTAGCAGCAGAAGAAGAATCACCGGCACAGGTTAAGAAACCTGAAGTTAAACAGGCTCAAGGTGAAAACAAAAAAGATGTACCTTTCACAGGCATGGCAAGCATGTTAGGAAAAACCGGTGAAAAGGTATTTAACGGCAAAATATCAAAATCAATATCAGATATATTTGAACTTCACGGACCAATAATATCAGGTACAGCAATGCCTGTATTGTTATATGGTTTCTGTATTCCTCCAAGATTACAGCAAGCTCAGGATAAATACGATTACGGTGAAATTATTGTTCGTGATATGACAGCATTCACAGCATTATTGTTTGGTGCAAAAGCACTTGCAAGATTATTCTCTGACGGATTTACTAAAGTCACAGGCCTTGCATTAAACAATAAAAACCTTGAAGGCAGAAATGTATTCCAGAAAGTTGTTGATTACTTGAACCCTACAGATAAACGTCACAGCGTGCTTTCAAGTAAACAGCTTGATTCAAAATATACTAACCTTGAAGATTACAAAGGCGGCGTAAACGGATTTATGGAATTCATTGAACAAAGCGGCGGTAATGTTAAAAAAGCCTTCGCACAGGATAAAAACGTGAAAGCTGTACTAGATGAAATCCTAAAAGATTTCAACGGTAAATCATTCAAAGATGCAACAGCTGAAGAAATTAAAAAAGCACTAAAAGCTGCTCATAATAGTGATACAGATTTAATGAAAAAATTCTATAGCATGTTTAAAGGTGAAAACGGTTTGTTATCTAAAGCAAAAACTTGTAACAGTGCATTCGGATTCATTTCTACAATACTTCTTGTTCCTGGTTTAATTATCTGGTTGACAGATGTATGTGAAAAAATGACTGAACGTAAATTAAAAGAAGATAAGAAAAACTTAGCACCTAAGCATAGAACTTCTTCTGTTCCTTCAAATTCACCTACAATGGCAGGATTTATCGGAGCA
>CASLVD010000009.1 GCA_949398305.1 uncultured Candidatus Melainabacteria bacterium
GAGCAATTTCTCCGGTAAGCAGAAGCTTCCCTTACCAGACTTTCGGGGAAAAATACATTAAAAATGTATACCAACAGTTAAGTATCTCGGAGGTAGTCCGCCACTCCATAGATTGTTTTCCAAAGATGGCAGCTATTTTGCGCCTTACAATTCGGAACTTTCTGTCAGCAAATCTATTATAACAAAAATTATCTCACTTTGGCTACAAAGTTTATTCATATATTCGTATTAGAAAAATTTTGTGAAACTCTTTAAAAGGTTGATTTAATTTTTATTAATATTTGAAATAATAAAATAGTTATCACCGTTATAGGAATTATCTGAGATGAATTTACACGAGCAATGTTTACTGCGCTATTTAACTTATCCTGATGAGCTTTCGTATGCTGTTGAAATCCTGAAGTTAAACAACAAGATTCTTGAGCATAAATTTGTTGTGAAAAATATTCTTGCCAACGGTTCTTTGTTAAATTATAATGAAGAAGTTACCAATTGTCTGTAAGCCGGTAAAGCATATCTGCCGTTATTTCAGAGAATAAAAAAGGTTGGATTTATGTTGAAAAAGTTTTTTTATATTTTGTGGGTTTCCGTACTTTCGATTTTGTTAGGTTTCAGCCTGCAAAACGGGAGTTTTGTGTCGTTTATAAATTCTATGGAAAACCATACTTTTGATATCCGGCAGAATATTCTTGCAAATTCTCAAAAACGTCAGCATAACAGAGACATCGTAATTGTTGCTATTGATGATGCAAGTTATGAATATATTTTGGGAAAATACGGTGAATGGCCTTTGCGCCGTGATATTTATGCAAAAGCTGTTGAATATATTCAGGCGCAGAAGCCTAAAAGTATTGCGTTTGACATGATGTTTGTGAAATCTATGAAAAGTAGTGCAGATGCAGATTCAAAGCTTGTTGATGTGTTTAAAAAATATGATAATGTTTATGCGGCAATGAATCTTGATAACCAGCCTGAAGATTTAAGAATCCCGCCTGTGCTGCCTGAAAAGCTTGCTATGTTACCGTTTGATGTAGATTCACATCCTATGGAATATTCAAATTGCAGGGTTATATTAGACGGAATATTAAATGCTACAAAAAATATCGGAATGATTAATGTTGCACGTTCTGATGATGGTGTTTTGAGAAGTATGCCATTGTATTTAAAATATCAGGATAAAATTTATCCGCAATTAGGGTTTCTTGTCGGAAAAGATTATTTGCAAAAATATACCGATAAAAAGTTAGCGGATAATGTTCACCCGGATGATAATGCAAGTGTAATTCTTAACTGGTACGGACCTGCCGGAACTTTTGATAATATACCGATGTATAAGTTATTAAAAGCGATAGAAGGACAAGATGAATTAAATTACGATTTTAACGGTAAAGTTGTATATTTCGGTGCAACTGCGGCAAGTTTGTTCGACATAAAAACTGTTCCGGTTGATAAGGTTTATCCCGGTGTTGAGGTTCAGGCAACTTATGTAAATAATATTATTGACGGAAGTTTTATCAGAAAATGTCCGGCTATTGCTAATATTTTAATTACTTTGATTCTTGCGATTTTAACAGTTCTTGCTGTGCGTGGAATTTCGTCTATGCCTGTGGCTTTCGGGGTTTCTGTTACTATTTATGCCGTGTATATTATGATAGCGTATGAGATGATGAATCTTTATAATCGATGGGTTGAAATAGTTTCTCCGCTTGCGTTTGCTTTACTTGCATTTATTATTGCGGTTATTGTAAAATATCTTATTAAATCCCGGGATTTTGATGCGCAGTATAAACTTGCTACAACTGACGGCTTGACCGAACTTTATAATCACAGATATTTTCAGGAACAAATGCAAAATCAGGTTTCGCACGCTAAGCGTTATGAGGTTCCGTTATCTCTTATAATTGTTGATATTGATTTTTTCAAAAAGTTTAATGACACATACGGTCACCAGTCAGGAGACGCTGTGTTAAGACAGGTCGCTTTTATATTAAAGAAAAATGTTCGTTCAACCGATATAGTATGTAGATACGGCGGTGAGGAAATGAGTATTATCCTGCCGAATACAAAATATGAGGAAGCCGTTACGATTGCAAATAAACTCTGTTCGCTTGTATCTGAAAAAAAATGTAAATTAAGCAATGGCAGAGAAAGCAATGTTACAATAAGTCTTGGAGTTTCGACTTTCGGCGCAGATGGCGAAACTCCTGCAACAATTATTGAATCCGCAGATAAAAGATTATATAACGCAAAAGAAAACGGAAGAAACCGGGTTAATTAAATAAAAGTATGAAAAATTTTATCGATAAACCTATAAATATAAAAGATTTGCCAAAAGATATTCCTGCAAATATGTGTTTGATTGAAAATAACGAAAAGCAGATCGGGCACATTTGTGATTTTTTAGCAGGCGATAAAAGTTTACTGCAGGTTTGCGGGTTTAAAGGCAGCGGAAAATCCCAGATTGTTAATTTTACAACAGGGTTTTTGAACCCTGATTCAATTTTGGTTCATTATACCTGTTTGGAAACTACAATTCTTGATGATATGCTGTTGAGTTTTTTTGAAACTTTTAGAAATTACACTCTGCTTGGAAAAATTACTCCGCCAAAAATTAAGGTGGAAAATTTTACACAGAAAATCAATTCTTATTTTAATACAATCAGCCAGCCAGTTTTGATTATTTTGGATTCATTTGACGCGATTGTAAAAGAAAATAAAACAGAAGTTTTGAATTTCGTAAAACATCTTGTAAAATTCCCGAATGTCAAAGTTGTTTTGATTTCGAAAACTTTTTCCGCGGATGATTTTTCTGATGTTGATTATGATAGGGTAACGCTTTTAGCTTTTTCGCAAAAGATTTTTGAAAAGTTTTTGAAAGATAACGGAATAAAGCAAATAGGAGTTTTGTCAAATGAATTGTATAAGCTTTCAAAAGGATATTACAATTATTTGCAGATTGCCGTTAACATCATCAATTTAAGGCAGTATTCTTTAGTAAATTTTTTGGAACTTTATTCAAAAAGTTATATGGCATTTCCGGAATTTATTATAAGAGAAGCACTGTCGCTTGTTGATCCTGTAAGTGCGCATTTATTTAGACTGCTTACGGTTATGAGGATTCCGATTCATGTGAATTTGTTAAAATCTCTGCATTTATATGATGAAAGCAGAGTGATGTTTTTTGTTCAGAATTCTGTTTTGTCAGTTGATGGAGAGTGTTTGTATTTGAAAGATACATTTCGGGAAGTTCTGGAAAATCAGATTCCTGAAAACGTTATGATAAAGCTTCATAGTGCTTGTATTGATTTGTATAATACGCAGCTTCCGCTAAAGCCGCTTGAAAGAGATTTGATGCTTTCACGTCAAACTATGCGCAATGAAATTGAATACCACAGTATGTTTATTCCGAAAAAGCCTGTTCTAAATTCAAAAGTTGTTCAGCCAATGCTTGTTGAACAGTCTGTTCTTTCAGAACCGATAAAAACAGAAGAAAAACCGGCAGAAGTTGAAATTTCAAAAGAAGAAAAAATTGATAAAATTAGCTTTATTATTGAAGATGAAGCAATATTAGATAATATTGCGGATTCAATAAAAGGTTTTATAATCACAACTGCGCAGGATTCCAAACTGGAAAAAGACAGTTTAGGGATGAATCTGGCTCAGATTATAAATGCTGCGAAAAAAGAAGAACAGAATTATAATTACAAACGGGTTATAATGCTTTATCAAAGCGCGTTAGGAAAAACTGACGATGATGATTTTTATACATTCTTGCCGTTAATTTATACAAAACTTGCAAAGGCTTATCAAAATCTTTCTGACTGGTATGAGGCATTGGAATATTATACTCAGGCACAGGATTTTTATTTTAACACTTCAAATAAAGATAAGTTCTATGAAATAAAACTTGAAATTGCAAATGTTTACTATGCAATGTATAAGCACGAAAACGCGAAATACATATTATCCGAACTTGAAAAAGCTCAGGATATGTCAAAAGAGTTGATGATAAAAGTTAATCTTGCAAGTGCAAAAATTTGTGATGATGTAAAACTTGAGTACGGATACTACAAAAAATCTTTGCCGCTTGTAGAATTAACAACAGATAAAGCTGTAGTGTCAGAACTTTACTATAAGTATGCAGCAGCAAGTGATGAAAAAGATGATCCGCGCACAGCCGCAGAATTCTATAAAAAATGTATAGATATTGATTCAAATCCTAAACATAACACATATTTATCAATGGCATTATCTAATCTTGCCGAGCTATATGATGAAGCAGGTTCGACTAAACTTGCGGTAAAATATTATAACGAAAGTATTAAAGTCGATACTATTATGAAAAATTATAACGGCTTGTATTACTCAGCCATTCATCTTGCTGAAATTTACGCATCAGGTAATGATGAGAAGTCCTTAGAATATATGAATAAAGCATTAGAGTATGCGAAGTTACTTAAAGAACCGTTTTATATCGCGGGAGCTTCATTAGAAATCGGTGATTTTTATTATCTGCGCAGAAATTTTGAACAAGCTTACAGGTATTTTGCCGGAGCATATACGGTTGCAAAAAATTCATTTACAAGCGATAATTTGATTAAAATAACTTCCCGTATAGAAGATGTTAAAAAACGGGTTAAAGAAGAAGATTTTGTGAAATTTCAGGAAAAATATGGAAAATAAAGATTTTTATAAACACTATATGGAACTGTTTTTAGAAGAAAATTCCAAGGTGAATTTGATTTCAAAAAACGATGAGAAATTTTTGTGGGAAAAACACGTTTTCGATTCAATTTCAATAAGTGCATTTTTTGAAAAATACGGAAAAGGTAAAACCCTTCTTGATATCGGAACAGGCGGAGGGTTTCCGGCATTGCCTGTAGCGCTTACATATCCTGAAATTCAAGTGACAGCAGTTGATAGTATTGCTAAAAAGATTAGAGCTGTTCAGGCAATCAGTGACAAACTTGGGCTGAAAAATCTTAATGCAGTTTGTACAAGGGTTGAAAATCTTAACGGGAAATTTGATATAGTAACATCCCGCGCGGTTTCTTCTTTAAAAAATATATGTGAATACGCTTTGCCAAAACTTAAAAAAGGCGGTTATTTTGTTGCATATAAATCACGTAAAACTTCTGAAGAAATCGAAGAAGCAAAAAATATTTTGAAAAAATTTAAAGCAGAAATTGTTGAAATTATAGAGTATGACTTGCCGCTTGATGAAAAATTAACACGAAACTTAATAATTATAAAGTTATAACCTTGCAATCAGGTGTTGTTCTTTATAAAATAAACTAAAGGGGTAAGTGTTTTGACAATAATTAATGATGTTTTTACGGTTCATACCAAGGGTAATACTGATATAATAGATATTACGCCGCAGATTAGAAATGTGGTTTATAACCATCAACTGCAAAATGCTGTTGTGTTTGTTTATGCTCAAGGCAGTACGGTTTCTATTACAAATATTGAGTTTGAACCCGGTCTGCTGGTGGATTTGCCGGAAGCTTTAGAAAGAATTGCACCGGTGAACTCAAATTATCACCATGATGAAATGTGGCATGACGGAAACGGTTACGCACATGTTAGAGCATCAATTGTCGGGAATTCTACTCATGTGCCATTAATTGACGGCGTGTTACAGCTTGGACAGTGGCAGCAGGTAGTATTGGTGGATTTTGATAATAAAGCTCGTGCAAGACAGGTCAATGTCCAAATAATTTATTAATATTGTCAAAAATAAAAAATTTATATATAATAAAAGCTAAAATTTAAAATATAGGAGAGAACTTATGAAATTTAACAACAAATCAGAAAATCGGGGGGGGGTAACCTATTTCAGCTTAGTTTAGGGGCTTTTGACCTATCTCCTTCAAAAATTTTTAATGTCATTCAGGATTCAAGCCGGAATCTTAAAGATGGTTTTACGTTGGCAGAAACATTAATCACCCTTGGCATCATTGGTATTGTTGCCGCAATTACTATTCCAGCTTTAATTCAAAACAATTACGAAAAACAAACAGTAGCAAAACTTATACAGTTTCAGTCAATAATGTCACAGGCTATGAAAATGGCTCAGGAAGAATACGGTGATGTTGAAGGCTGGGGAATAGATGCATACACAGGTGCATCTGCAACAAAAGCGGCAAATAATTTAAAACCTTATCTAAAGCTTGCAATAGATTGTGGTGTTGATGATTCTGCCGGAAAATGTATGTATCCTTATATGTACAAACTAAAAAACGGAAAGAATTATCTAAATCCTGCAACAAATGCTCATAGTTATAAATTAAGTTTACTTAGCGGGGTAGGTTTTAGTATATCTACTTATCCTGACGGGAAAACTCCTATAGTTTTAGGGGTTGATGTAAATGGAAAAAGATTACCTAATATGTCCGGAGTCGATCATTTTCTTTTTCGGTATGAAAATGGTTCATTTAGACCAAGCGGAGCGCCGGATTCTACTTATCCTTATGAAACTAATTGCAAATCAAAAGATTCAACAGGATGGGGCTGTGCATATTGGGTTGTTATGAATAAAAATATGAATTATTTGCATTAAGTTTTTGATTATATTTATAATATTTTTATGGAGGCAAAAGATTTAATAAAATATTTTAAAAGTATCGGGCTTGAAGTTCATACAACAACAAAAGCCCGCGGGCATCAGGGTTTTTACATGAAACGCAGGATTGATATTTCTAAAAATATTTCCGAAAGCAGAGTAATCCCAACACTTTTGCATGAATTTGCACATTATGTACATTCCCGCATTGAACCCTTTATGGAACGAAATGGCGGTACGTTAGAAGTGCTTTTTAATACAGATAATATTGAAACTATTGAATCTGAACTTTTGACTGTAACAAGTTTTGTCGATAATCAATCACGATGCGAAAAGCTGAAACATTACAAAAAACTTATTAAAGAAAAGATTATTGATTATGAGAAAATTATCAAAAATCGTTATCCAAAATTTATGCGTTCTAAAAAATTTAAGGAATTTGATAAGTATATTAAAAAATCTAAGGCGAAGTATCTTTTGAAATATGACAGAATAAAGCTTGTATCCGGTCTGTTATTTAAAAAGGTCGAAGTTTTTACGATTGATAATATTGAAAAAGATTTTACGGATATGCCTGTTGAGTTTGCTGCGTATATTCGTTTGAAATCATGCCAAAAAAGACAAAGCAGAATAAGTTCAAAAATTAATCGATTACAGAAATATTATTCAAAGCCGACTGAATTATTTGCAAGATTTATAGAAGGGCTGTATTTAAACCCTTGTCAGGTAAAAACTACAGCCCCTCAAACTTATGAAAGATTTATAAAACTTCTGGATTCCGGTTATTACCCCGGTTTGCAGGAAGTTATTGATATGTATTAAAGTCCGGTTAATTTGTTAAATAGTTTACGGATATATGTTTTTTCTTGCGGACGTTCTGCATAAGCTCTTTCCTGTTCTGCTAATTCTTGTCCTACCTGTTGGTATAAATAGCGCAGAATATCTTCATCGCGTTGTTCGTTATTATCGTATTCTTCTCTGATTTTTACAAGTTCAGAGTTATCAAGGAATTTTCCGCCGCAGTTGTAACAATCATCAACTTGAACTTCTTTAAGGATACTTGAATGATTTTTAACCATTTTTGAACCGCAATTCGGACATATTCTTGTTAAGTTTTCGCTTGGCTTTGTGAAATTTTTACCATCTAATTTTTCAAGAATGACTGAGATATCTTCATTTTTTTCGTCAAATTTGTCAAATTCACGGTTATCAAAATATATTCCGCCACAGCCTTGTGTGCAGATATCAAGATTTATTCCTTCTGACGGGATAAATACTTTTTCCATTTCTTTGCCGCAAGCAGGGCAGGTTATTTGTTTTAATGTATCAGCCATAATTTCCTCGCTATCATTTTAATACCATATTAAGAATACTATAATTATATTCACCCCTCATCATACAGGTAAATTATTTTAGCTGAATTTATTAATATTTTGTATTATCGGGAAAATTATTGTACAATATATATAAAGGTAGGAAAATGGCAGAGTATATCGTTAAAACAGAAGAGGCAGAAAAGAAAATTCATCAGGTGCTTGGGGCAATTGATGAAAAAAACTATAAAACAGCTCAGGAATATTTAAAACAAGCTTATGAAATTTTTAAGGAAGAAAATTCGCACGAAGGAATCTCAATTTGTCTTAGTTTGATGGCGCTTTTAGATTATTCTGAGGATAATTCAAAGTATGAACAAGCTGTTTCTTTAATGCAGGATGGTATGTTTATGGCACAGCGCGCCGGAAGTGATACTGCTGTTTTAATTAATGAACTTTCCTGGGGAAATATTAATTTTTCAGAATCAAACAGAGATGTTGCCTTAATTCATTATAACAATGCTTTAAAACTGGCATCAGAGTATGATAAATATTCGCTTTCTGATAATATTAATACCCGCATCAGGCAGCTTCAAAATAATATTGATTATTCGCTTCCGACCAAAAGTGACCCTCTTGTTTCACTTGTAAAAATCAGCCGTTCTATTACAGCTTTAACTGATATTGATGAACTTTTAAAGGTTATAGCAGAAGAAACAAAAAACGCGATTCAGGCAGACAGATGTACGGTTTTCCTATGGGATAAAGATACAGATGAATTGTGGTCAAAAGTTGCGTTAGGACTGGATTCAAGTAAAGAAATCAGATTCCCTGCTGATAAGGGGCTTGCCGGTTATGTTGTAAAAACCGGAGAATATTTAAACATTGTCGATGCTTATAAGGATTCAAGATTTAACCCTGAAGTTGATCATAAAACAGGTTACAAAACAAAGACAATTCTATGTATGCCGATTATGAACAATAATCGTGAAATTATCGGAGCTTTTCAGGTTTTAAACAAAATTGACGGTGTATTTACTAAAAATGATGAAGACTTGCTTATAGCAATCGGCGGTAGTGCAAGTATTGCTCTTGAAAATGCACAGTTATTTGATAAACAGCTTCAAATGTATCATGAACAAAAACTTTTATTTGACAGCTTTATTGATACTTTAGCGATGTCTATTGATGCCAGAGATAAGATTACAGCCGGTCATTCTACACGTGTCAGAATGTATTCAACTTTGCTTGCTAAAGAAATCGGGATGGATTCTAAAGATGTTGCGCTTTTGGAAAAAGCCGCTATCCTTCATGATATCGGGAAAATCGGTATCAGAGATTCTGTTTTGCAAAAGGACGGTAAATTGACTGATGAAGAATATAAGCATATTCAGGAACACGTAAGAATTACACATAATATTCTTAACCGTATTTATATGTCGCAGGATTTTAGAATCATTACCGAAATGGCTTGTTCGCATCACGAAAAATGGGATGGTTCAGGTTACTACAGACACTTGAAAGGAGAAGAAATTACTCTTGGCGGAAGAATTCTTGCTGTAGCTGATGTTTTTGATGCGATAACATCAAAACGTCACTATCGTGATAAAATGCCGATAGTAAATGTTATCGATATTCTTTTAAAAGGTGCAGGTTCACACTTTGAAAAAACTCTTGTAGATACGTTTTTATCAATACCTGTAACTAAAATTATAAGAGTATTTTTATCAGAATCTAACGGAAAAATTGCTCCTCAAGATGAAAAACTTCTTGAAAAATATGATTTATTAGCAATTCACAGGTTTGGCACAGCAGAATCCGTATCAGAAGATGAAATGAAAATTTTAGAATTGTTCAATGCATATTACACAGGTTCAATATTTGAAAAAGGAGAGGATAAATAATTATGAAAAAAATTATAGCAGTTTCAATTTTAATATCTTCTTTTTCGCTGAATTCGGCTTTGGCGTTTGATATGGGAATCTTAAAACCGGTAAATCCGTTAGATAACAATCCTGCAACTTATCAAGAAGTTGTAAATCAGCCGTCATATGAACTTAAACGCGGAACATTAACACGAAATGCAATTAAAAATCAGTATACAATTGCGATGGATAAATTTATGCAAAGTAATGTCCGTTCATCTTATCAGGATTTTAAGGTTTTGATTGATAATGTTGTTCCTAATGATTATATTTATATGCGTTTGACAAAAGAAATGGCGGCAATCGGATTCTTTTCACTGGCGGAACTTTCTATGTCAAAAATTCAGGATAATAAGATATCAGCTCTTTTAGAAGAAGATGTAAAAAATTATTATTTCCCGAATTACCACCATACACATAAAGATCAAATGTATCTGGCTGAAATCTTTTCAAATATTATGTATAACAACCAAAGCCGTGAAGCCACAGGAGAATTGCTAAAACAAAATTCTCTGCTTTCTGATTCTGATTATGCAAATTATCTTGCTGCTTTTGGCAGTATGAAAAACGGCGACATTAAACAGGCAGAAAAATCTATTGAAAATGCAATTTCTAAAAACCCTAAAAATTTGAATTATAAAAGATTAAAAGCAGAAATTTATTCATTATCTTCAAAACCGCAGGATGGGGTTAAATATCTAAATGCTTTAAATAACAGTGATATTAATACCATAATTTTTGATAAAGAATTACATTCATCAGGTCAGTATATTCTTTATAAAGCGGCAAAAAACGATTATTGGAAAAAATATCATCTTGCATATTATTACTATGATGAAAATGAGTTAAATAAAGCTTTGCGCGTTCTTCAAACTTCAATTTCCGGCAAGAAAAATATAAATAAAGAAGTTTTTGCGCTAACTGCAAAAGTTTATTTTGATATGAAAGAATTTGAAAAAGCTCAGGATTATGCTCTAAAAGCGTTAGATATCGATCAAAGTCATCCGGAAGCATTGATTGTGATGGGAAATATTGCGCTTAGAAATGAAGATTATAAAGCCGCAGAATCATATTTCAAAAAAGCTGTATCAGGAGATTCATCTCATATTGCAGAAATTAAGCTTGCAGAAGTTTATTTGAAATCTAATAATATTAAAAAGGCTAAAGATATTTATTCAAAAGTCTTGCGCGTAAGTTCAAAAGCCTATGAAGCATATTATCAGATGGCGCTTTTAGAAAAAGACCGCGAAGAAGCTTATTTGAAAAAAACGATTGCAATTAATCCGAATTTTAAAGACGGATGGATTGATTTAGCACGTTTAGAGATTAATAAAGAGTCTTACGAACAGGCGTTGTCTTATCTTGGTGTTGCTAAGTATATTGACGAAAATGATTATAGATACTATTATTATCTTGGACTTGTTTTGAAAAACAAAGGGCTTGTTGCAGAAGCTGACAAAAATTTTGAAAAAAGTTTGAATCTGAATCCTAATTACAGTTTGGCAAAAGAGGAATTAAAAATATGAAGAAAAATATTTTAATTGTAGAAGATCACGAGCTTACCCGATTCGGGTTAAAGACTACTTTTGAAGACATTGATTTTGTTGATGTTATTTATGAAGCATCATCAGCAGAAGATGCATTGGAAATCTTTAAAAATAACTCTATTGATATCGTGATTATGGATTTAGGTTTGCCTAATATGAACGGAATTGATGCAACACAGGCAATTCATGAATTAAATAAAGATACAAAAATCATTATTTTGACTTCCCATAATGATGAAAAAGAAGTTTTAAACAGTTTAAAAGCCGGAGCTAATGCTTACTGCTCCAAAGAAATTAATTTACAAAGACTTGTTCAGGTTGTTCAGTCTGTTGCAGATGGGGCGGCATGGTTTGACCCCAGTATTGCACATATTGTACTTCAAGCTACAGCAAACTCTGAAATTGGTAAAGAACCTAATCTTAACTATAAGGATTATGATTTAACTGCTCGTGAAGCTCAGATATTAAAGCTTATGACAGAAGGACACAGCAATATGGAAATCGCGCAAAATCTTGTTATAAGTGTCAATACCACAAAAGCACACGTTGCAAGTATTTTGCAAAAACTTGAAGTGGATGACAGATTGCAAGCGGCACTAAAAGCTTTGAAATATAAAATTGTATAAGGAATTCGATATGTCTGATTTAACTAAGATATTATTAGTTGATGATAATCCAAAGTATATCGAAGATGTTCTACCCTATTACGGGTATGAAGTAGTTTGTGCCTATAACGGAAAGCAGGCATTAGAAAAACTTGATTCCGGAGAATTGTTTGATCTTGTATTACTTGATGTTATGATGCCTGAGATGAACGGCTGGGAGACCCTAAAAGCAATAAGAAAATCCCCTTCTTATAAAGATATCCCGGTGATTATGGTGACAGCTGTATCAGAAGATCAAAAAATGATTTCAGGGCTTAAAATCGGTGCTGATGATTATATTGTCAAACCATTTATCCTGCCAAACCTTTTAGCACGAATTGAAGCTGTTTTAAGACGGGCTAAACGTTCTGACAACAATACTTTACCCCATAATGTAACAAATAGTCAAAATAATAAAGAAATTTTCTTGACTAGCAGGGAAAAAGATGTTTTATTATTAGTTACAAAGGGCTTTAATAATCAGGAAATTGCTGATAAAATGTCTGTAACACCGCATACTGTAAAATCCCACTTGAGCGGTATTTTTAAAAAACTGAATGTTAAAACCCGAACACAAGCTGTGCTTGTAGCTTTACAAATGAATTTAAATAATGAAAATATTTAAGGAGATATGAATGCTAGATTATACTAAAGAAGAATTATTGTCTTTAATTCAAAGTACCCCGGAAAAGTTTAATGAATGGAAAAAAGATAGAGATGATGTAGACTTAAGTGAAGTTGATTTTTCTAATATGATTATAAAAGAAGTCGATTTCTCAGATGTAGATTTGAACTCAAGTTCTTTTTCTGACTGTAATCTTTCATTAGTAAGCTTCTACGGCGCTGATTTAACTGCTGTTGATTTTACAAGAGCAGTTGTTACCGAATGTGATTTTTCTGAAAGTATATTAACAGGTGCTGATTGCAGTTATGCAGAAATGACATATTGTAATTTTACAGACTGTGATATGGCAGGAACAGTGCTTTCAGAAGCTAATTTGACAAGTTCAGATTTATCTGCTGCGGAAAATTTAAGTTCTGCAAGATATGACAATGATACAGTTTGGCCGGATGATGATATGCTTCCTGAAGGTTTTGATATGGCTTGTCGTGACGATTTATCTTCATTAAAAGATGATGAAGATGTTTCAATGGAGGAATACTAATGATTAAAGTTGCAGTATGCGGTGCTTATGGAAAAATGGGCAAAGAAGTTTGTGAAGCTGTTGAAAATGATGCTTCAATGATTTTAGCTGCCAAAATAGATATTCAAGGAGATGCGTATAGAACAATTGAAGAAGCTAAAAAAGCTTGTGATATAGATGTTCTTGTTGATTTTACACAACCTAAATCAATTTACGAGAATGCAAAATTCTGCTTGAATAACGGTATAAATATCGTTATCGGAACAACCGGACTTAAAGATGAAGAAATCGAAATTTTGAAAAAACTTTCTACAGATAATAAAACAGGATGTTTGATTGCTCCGAATTTTTCTACAGGTGCTGTTTTAATGATGATGTTTTCTCAAATGGCGGCAAAATATTTTGATAATGCTGAAATAATTGAACTTCATCATAATCAGAAAAAAGATGCTCCATCAGGTACTGCAATTAAAACAGCTTTGATGATGTCTCAAGCAAAAGAAACATTTAAAAAAGATAACTGCCCTGAAACTGAAACCATTGAAGGTTCTCGCGGCGGCACATCATATTCTGATATCCAGATACATTCTGTAAGAATGCCCGGTTATATTGCTTCTCAAGAAGTAATTTTCGGATCTTCAGGTCAAATTTTTAAAATCCGTCACGATTCTATGGATAGAAAATGTTATATGGGCGGAGTTTTGCTTGCTGTAAAACACGTTTTTGATAAAAAAGATTTTGTCTATGGACTTGAAAATATTTTATAATTTAGTAGCGCGCTATAGTTGTAATCCTTACAGAGCTGGATTATTGTTATGACTTGGAAATAATTGGTAGCGTACATTTACCCCTGTCCCGTCCGGCCGAGGACAACAAAAACCCCGCTGGTGCGGGGTAAAAACTTTTCTAGGAATTAGGAATAGGAATAAATCTCTCTTTTGCTTCTATTTAAACGGAATTTGAAATCTCTCTCTTTAGTTTCTCTTAATATCTCTCGTGTTTATTTAATGCTTACATATATATAAAGTATATACTTTTTATCTAATTTCAAAGCCGGTTATTTTTGTTACAAAAATTAATAAACCCCTTTCGCAATGAAAGAGGTTTATTTTAATTTGTTTAGTTTGTTTTTATTTTTATGTTAAAGCAAATGTCATATCAGCTTCAACACAAACTTTTCCGTCTACTCTGCCGATACCGTGAGCTTTGCAGATAGGTCCTTTAATTTTTGTTAATTCGATTTCCATATCGAATCTGTCGCCAGGTCTTACGATATTTTTGAATCTTACACCGTCTACGCCTGCGTAAAGTGCTAGTTTACCTTTGTTTTGAGGTAATGAAAGAAGTACAGGTGCTGAACATTGTGCTAATGCTTCAAGCTGTAATACGCCAGGCATAATTGGGTTACCCGGGAAGTGACCTTGGAAAAATCCTTCATTCATGGTCATATTTTTATAACCTTTTGAGTATTTTCCGGGAACACATTCTGTGATTCTGTCTACCAATAAGAACGGATATCTGTGAGGAAGCATTTCCATAATTTGCTGAATATCCATAGAGATAACTTCTTCTTTAATTTCTTCTGTCATTTAATTTTCTCCTTATATTTCTATCAATTTCTCTTTTAACATTTTTGCAGTTTTAACATGAACCGCATGCCCTGCTTCTTTGGCAAGTATCTGGCATCTTAAGTTAAGCGGGTTTACACCTGTTAAGTAAAGATCTCCGATTAAATCAAGCATTTTATGTTTAATTTGTTCATTTTCTGAACGAAGTTCTGTTGTATATCCGCCTTCATCTGTTAAACCAACTGTGTTTTCCTGAGTTACACCTTGAGCAAAACCAAGCATCTGATATTTTTTCAAATCACGGTAAAATCCGAAGGTTCGTGCTTCAATTACTTCATATTTATTTTTAGGATTGAAGTTTACGAACTTTCTTGTTAAATCCGGATGGTCATAATTTACGGCATAAGACATAAATAAATTGTCACTTGGCAGAATTACAAGGCTTGTTTTGCCATTAATATAATAAACCGGTTCACTTACTGTGTAGAATTTTTCTCTTGCAAGAAGCGGTTTATCAATGCCTGCTTGTTTAAAAGCTTCAACCCATTGAAGCGAACTTCCGTCAAGAATTGGAACTTCTTCTTCTGTCATGCAGATATCAACTGAATCAATATGACAAAAAGCTAAAGCAGCAGATAAGTGTTCCGTAAGCATTGCGCGGGCTTTTTTTGTTCCCATTACAACACAATGATCTGTTGCCAGAACATTATCAACATCGGCAGTAAAAGAATCTTTGTCTTTCACAAAATATCTTATCTGGCCGGAAGTTGAAGGAAATAATGTAACTTCGCAAGGTTTGTTTTTCATCAGACCGTTGCCGGATATTTTAACTTCTTTTTTTAAAGTTACCATTATACTTCCTCTTGGTGTGCTTCTTCAAATGCTTTTAGCATTGGTTCAAATTTTCTGAATTTTGCAAAGATTTCTTGAGCATCTTTCATAGTTTTCAATTGTTTGATGAAATCTTTTCTAGGAACTGCCGGAATACCTACAATAATAGATTTTGCCGGGAATGATTTAGTAACACCTGCTTTTGCTGTTATAATTGTATCTGAACCGATTTCGATGTGGTCAGCAAGACCTGCTTGACCTGCGATTACTACTCTGTCGCCGATTACGCAGCTTCCTGCAATACCTACTTGAGAAACAATTAAACATCCTTTTCCGATGCGGCAGTTGTGACCAATCATAACAAGGTCATCAATTTTTGTATTATCGCCTATTATTGTATTTTCAATTGTTCCGCGGTCAATTGCAGTGTTTGCACCGATTTCAACGTTATTTCCGATAACAACTGAACCGATTGAAGGAATTTTGAAGATAACTTGTTCAACATCACCTTCTTTAATTTCGCCATCTTGTCTTGCGTTTTCAATGTTGTTAGGGTTTTCTGTTACAAAACTGAAACCGTCAGCGCCAAGTGAAACTCCGTGATGAAGAATTACATCGTTTCCGACTTGAACTCTGTCGCCAATATTTACACCTGCGTGGAAGAAACAGTTGTTACCGATTTTTGCGCTGCTTCCGATGTATGCATTTGCTAAAATCTTTGTATTATCGCCGATTACAGCATTTGGAGAAACAACAACATTTGGTCCGATACAAACATTTTGACCAAGTTTTGCTGATGGGTCAACAGTTGCTGTCGGGTGGATGTCTTTATTTACAACCGGCGGAACGTAGAAAAGGTTCAATAATTTCATCATTGCAAGTCTTGGTCTTTCAACCTCGATAGTAGTGAAACCGTTAATTTGAACGCCCAATGGTACGAGTGCAGCTTTGGCTTTGGATTTTGCAAGGTTTGCAATTTCTTCTTCACCTAAAGCAAGTGCCAGAGTGTTTTCATCACTTAATAAAGGCGGAGCAATATGTGTAATCTCAGGTGTTTCAACCTTGGTTAACATACCGCCTACAATTTGTGTAATTTCATCTACTGTAAATGATTTCATTATTTTTCTCCTTATCAGTTATTCTTCATTTTATTTATTGTATTTGTTGTGGATTTTCCTTCTACAAAAGTTATGAATTCAACTTTTGTATTGTTTTTACGCATAATATCTGCTTCCGGTAGGGTTTCCATAGTATAATCAGCACCTTTAGTATAAACATCAGGTTTTATTTCATCCAAAAGCGATGCCGGAGAGTCCTCATCAAACATTACAACATAATCCACGCAAGATAATGCACATAAAATTTCTGCTCTATCTTGTTCATTGTTTATAGGGCGTTCAGGACCCTTGATTGAACGTACAGATTTGTCTGAATTTAAAAGCACGATACTGTAATCAGCAAAAGACTTTGTTTTTTGCAGATAACGGACATGACCGACATGCAAAATGTCAAAACATCCGTTTGTTGTTACTACTGTTTTGCCGCTCTGATGCAGTTTGTTGACAAAGTCTGCTACGTTTTCTCTTCTAAGAACCTGTCCCATTAATATACCCTCTAATTCTTTAATTATATAATAAACACAAGTATAAAGACCTGTTTTTTAACAAAAAGTAATAAAAAATGAGCCAAATGGCTCATTTTTTAAGTACTTCCTTTATAAGCTTTAGGATTTACCATTTCTTTTATATATGCCGGTAATTTTCTGAATTGGAGTTTTAGTATTGTTTCATTTATTTTGTTATTATTACGGCTTGAGCTAAATCGTTCTAAAATTAATCTTTTTGCTCTTTCCGGTTCGGGGTTTCTAATTACAATATTTGGTGCCGATTTATATATTGGTGTAAGTGTAAGTTTTGTTATATTCATTTATTTTTTCCTTTTGGGGTTAGACATTTTGCTCCAGGATGCCCATACCGAATCTGTAAATAATTTGTCGTATATTCTATTGTGTAAGTTTGAATAATCTATTACATTCAGCTCGATTCGCGGGTTTTGGAAATCTTTCAGCATATCTTTTGCTGTTTGTTTTACAAATGAGTCAAATTCAGCTTCTTTTTGGGCAATATTAGCTTGAACACGGGCTTGTTCAGTTTTTAATTTTTCAAGTTTCTTTTGTTTAAGTATTTGTCCAAATGTTTTTTTAGCGGTTATCCTGTTTATTTTTGGCATATATTTTCCTTTTTAGTATAGTCCCATTTCTATAACTTTTTGGCAGATTCTGACAGTGTTTAGAGCCGCGCCGATTCTGATATTGTCTGCAACACACCATAGTGAAATTCCGTTATTAAAAGCTAGATTTTTTCTGATTCTGCCGACAAATACAGGGTCAACACCTGAGGCATCATATGTTGTCGGGTATTCAAAATTGTCCGGGTTGTCAATAACTTTTACGCCGAATGAATTTTGCATAATTTCACGAACTTCTTCCGGTGTAACAGGTTTTTCAAATTCGATATCAACAGCTTCTGAGTGTCCGTTATAAACAGGAACTCTTGCAGCTGTACAAGAAATCGGCAAGTCTGCCGGAAGATGAAGAATTTTTTTAGTTTCATTGGCAACTTTCATTTCTTCTTTTGTGTAACCGTTTTCGCAGAATACATCGATTTGCGGTAAAACGTTAAAAGCAATCGGTTTTTTAAATGCATCAGGGGTAAATCCCTCGTGATTTAATGCTGCCTTTGTGTTATCTGTAAGTTCATTAATTGCTTTTAACCCTGCGCCTGAAACTGCTTGATATGTTGAAACAATAAGTCTTTTTATTGTGAATTTTTCGTGAAGCGGTTTTAAAACAAGCATCAATTGTGATGTTGAACAATTCGGGTTTGCGATAATGCCTTTGTGTTTTCTTAAATCTTCGTCATTAACATATGCTATAACAAGCGGAACATCTTCTTCCATTCTGAATGCTGAAGAATTATCAATTAGGACTCCTCCACGTTTTACGATTTCAGGAGCAAATTTTTGAGAAGTTGAGCCGCCCGCTGAAGCTAAAACAATATTTATACCATCAAAGCTTTCCGGTGTTGCTTCTTCAACTGTATATTCCTTACCTTGAAATTCAATTTTTGATCCGGCACTTCTTGCGCTTGATAAAAATTTTATTGAATTAAAATCAATTTTTAATTCATTAACAATCTTTGTAATCTCTCTTCCTACAACGCCTGTAGCGCCTAAAATTGCAATATTTGCTTTTTGTTTTGACATATTTAATTCCTTCTACCAGTGTATGAATATTATCATACTACAAGAATAATATCGGAGAAAGATTTAAGAATAATTGTTAATAAAAGTTTACTCCCTCATTTTATCTCTGCGGAGCTGAATTGTTGTAATAATCCGGAAAATAGTTGGTAATAACATTTACCCCCAACATTTACCCCCTAGCCGAGGTATTTTTGAAGGGTTTCACGGTTGAAAACTTCTACACTGTTTTGAGAGTGGATAAATACCATTCCTGAAATTATTGATTTTAATGTGTCAAAGTCAGAAAATGCCATTTTGTTACGAAGGTCTTCCATGTTGTTTGCAAGAAATTCCATGATAATAGTTTTATCGTTGTAAACAAGGCTTGAAAAATAATCAAATGATTCTTTTGATTTTATACCTTCAAGATAGATTATATCAGGGTTTTGGAACTCGATAAAACGTGCTGCTTTATCCATATTAAAGCCCACATTTTCGTTAAATTCGCATTGATTAACCCCTTTGAGTTCGTATTTTGAAATACTTTCAAGAGTCATTATGTTTTTACATTTTGATTTAGCGCCTTCTAAAAGAAGTGAATAAATAACGTGAGTTTTACCGCTTAAAGAAGAACCGCAAACAAGAATTATTCCGGGTTTATCAAGTGCTTGTTTTATTTCGGCAAGTCCGGTTTTTGATGTGATAATTTTATCAAGTGCTATTGGCGGTTTGTAAATTTTTAGGAAAATTCTTTCACCCATAATTGTAGGGAAGGTGGAAACGCTTGCAAGTACAATAATATTGTCCACCTTGAAGCATAGTTTTCCAAGCTGTGGAACTTCTGATACAGATGGATCAAGTTCTGACAGGGTTTTTAATTTCGCTGCAAATGAGGTTACAAGAGCTGTCGGAATTACACCTTTATTTGAAAGTTCGCCGTGTTTTTTGAAGTTTACGCCAAGTCCTTCTTCTTCGCCCTGGAAAGTTACTTCATGAATGCCTTCAAGAATTGCTTGTTTCAAGATTGCACGGATAATTTTTTGGATATGGTTATCGCTCAAGTCTTCTTTATGAAGCTCGTCTTGCCAGTCGTATGTTGAATCCTGCTCTGTTGAAATATTTCCGACAGTTACATCAATTTTGTATGACTCATCAATCTTTTTTAGAATACTTTCTTCTGAAGATAAAACGGGGTCGATTTCGCATTCTGCGCTTTCCATAATTTTATCAATTGCAAATAAATCTCTCGGGTCTGCCATTGCAACTGTTAGTGTGTTTTCAATTTTAAACAGCGGAATAATTTTATATCTTCTTGCATCTGAATAATTTATGTATTTCAGGCATTTGGGATCAAGATGGTAATTATTTAAGTCTACAAACGGGGTGTGAAGTTTGGATTCCAAAAATTTAATCAATTGTTCTTCTGTTAAGAAGCCCGAATTGATAAGTGCCTGTCCAATGTTGATATTCTGGGCATTGGCAATTTCTTCTGCCTGTTCAACTACTTCGTATTGAACAAGTCCTTCTCTTACTAAGTCATATTTTAATGTTTCTAGTGTTTTGTTTGTAATTATATTCATCTTGCTTATCCCAAGTATTTTTGAACGGTTTTGACAACATCATCAAGGTCAAATGGTTTTGTGATATATTCATCAGCACCGGTTTCTTCACCGATTAGCTTGTCTTCTTCCTGTGAACGCGCTGTCACCATTAAAATCGGAATGTTTTTGTATTTCTCATCGAATTTTAACAGTCTGCTGATTTTGAACCCGTTAATTCGCGGCATCATAACATCCAAAATTATTAAGTCAGGAATAATTTCGCGTGCAAGTTTTAACCCGTCTTCGCCGTTATAAGCACAGTAACAGGTATAATCGCAGTTTTCCAATACAAATTTAAGGCTTTCTACAATATCCTGCTCATCATCTACAATAAGAATTTTCTTCATACTATCCCCTAATCAGTAAAAATATTTGTATTTACAGTATATCATACATTTTGGGGTTGGGCAATATTTTATTATAAGTTATTTTGCAGTGTGAAGTATGTATCTTCCTGCTGCAGTTGCGGGTTCTACAACTCCATCGTGGATTCTTATCGGGAATAAATCTGTCATATGTTTTGAATCATTATTTACAACGCAATTGTTTTGGGCAAGAGAATTTGAACCGGATGAACAGCTTACTTCTTTGTTAGGCAGAGAAGTTCCGTTTACATCAATATATCCGTAACAAAAACGCATTTTACCATCCATATTTATGATGTCTTTAAGCTGAGTGCCTATTGCCAGGTTACATTCATTTGTACCAAGGCTTTTTGATAGCATAATTATTGTTCCGTCAGATAAAATATAAGCGTTTGTTGTATTAGTATTTAAACCGTGCACTTTACTAAATTCTGAATCTATTGTATAAGTAGTTGTTTTACCTTTTTTATTCATCTTAATATCTGTTGAATTTGGATAAAATGTAGCTCCTGTTAATGCTCCGTTAAGAACTGCGCAAATAGAATATGTTGTTTCAGGATGTTCTGAACCGCCGTTAACTCCGCATTGTTTGTTTATGCCTGAAAAATCGTATCCATACTGAGCTTGGTTTAATCTTGCGGCTTGTGAAAGTGTTGATATTGTTTTTTTGAATTTTGAACGGAATTGCTGTGCGCGTGTATTTGCAATTAGTGTTGGAATAGTCATTGCTGCTACCACTCCGATTATTCCTAGTGTGATTAAAACCTCCGCTAAAGTAAATGCTTTTTTATCCATAGTAACCTCTTTTTAAATTATTAATTTAAATTTAAACTATTAATTTAATTTTGTCAATATAAGTTTAATGTAAGGTATTCTTATTTTATGAATTTATCTAATGAAATAAGAAAACTTATGATTGACTGTGATGTTACGATAACGCAACTTGCACAGGAAATTTCTAAATCCAAAAATAAGCATTATACGGTGCAGAATTTATCCCAAAAATTAAAAAATAATACTCTTAATGCTAATGAAATAGGGATTATTTTGGATGCACTTGATTATAAGGTCCTTTTTTATCCTAAAAAGGGGTAAATTTTCGGGGTGAAATTAGGGGTAAATTATTTAATTAGTTCTTTTGTTTTTATTCTGATTTCTTCATCTATTGCGAAAATTTCATCAATTGAAGGAGTTTTGATTACTTTGTGGCTGTTCATCATTTTTTCTGTAATTGAGTAAATGTCGTAAAGCTTGATTTTTCCGTCAAGAAATGCAAAAACAGCTTCTTCATTTGCCGCATTAAGACATACAGTTGCGCTTCCGCCTTCTTTACCTGCTGAATATGCCATGTTTAAGGAAGGGAATTTTTCAAAATCAGGTTTTTCAAAATCAAGACGGGCGATTTCTGAAAAACTAAAACTTTTTGATTTTATTCCTTCAAATTTTTCAGGATATGTTATTGCATACTGAATAGGAATATGCATGCTCGGAAGTCCTAATTGCGCGATTACGCTTCCGTCTTTGTATTCGATTGCAGAATGCACAATACTTTGCGGATGAACTACTACATCAATTTTTTCATATGGCATGTTAAATAAGTGATGCGCTTCGATAATTTCTAAGCCTTTGTTCATCAGTGTCGCAGAATCAACTGTAATTTTGCGGCCCATATTCCAACGCGGGTGGGCTAAAGCTTCATCAACTGTGGCATTTTTCATATCTTCAATTGTTTTATGTAAAAATGGTCCGCCGCTTGCTGTGATTATAAGTTTTTCAACTTGAGACAGTTTTTTTATGCATTGATGGATTGCGCAGTGTTCGCTGTCTACAGGAATTATTTTTACTCCTGATTCTTTTGCTTTTTGCATTACAATATCGCCTGCCATAACAAGGGTTTCTTTATTGGCAAGAGCAATATTTATACCGTTTTCTATGGCTTTTAGAGTCGGTTTAAGTCCGATTTTTCCGGATACTGCAACGAGAATGATGTCATTTTCTTTATTTGAACAAATCTCTTCTAAGCCTTCTGTGCCAAAAAGTGTTTGTATACCTTCAATTTTTATTTCTTTATTTGAGCATACATATTTTGGTCGAAATTTAAGCGCTTGCTGTTTTAGTAAGTCAATGTTAGAGCCGCCGGTTAATGCAATTATTTCAAATTTATCCTGAAGTTTTTCTATTACTTCAAGAGCCTGTGTGCCTATTGAACCGGTTGAACCCACTATGCTTATCTTAATTTTTTTATCCATAATTTTATTATATTACAAAAGTTCTTTTTCAATTGTTTTGTTATCTGCGGGTTCTGTTGTTACCGGAAGCGCAAAACGGAAGCTTGATCCTTTGTTTTCTTCACTATCACACCAGATTGTACCTTTGTGAGCTTTAATAAGCTGCTTTGCAATCGGAAGTCCTAAACCTGTTCCGCCGACTTTTCTGGATAATGAATTTTCGATTTGTGTAAATTTATCAAATGCTTTTAGAAGGTTTTCTTCTTTGATTCCGATTCCTTCATCTACTACACTTACTACAATATAATTCCCGTTTAGTGTTTTTAGTTCGTTTTCAAAGCAGTTATCGGTATTTATATCTTGGGCATTTTTGAGTTCAGAATGTATTGTAATAGATTTTCCGCGCGGAGTAAATTTTATAGCGTTTGATACAAGGTTCGTTAAAACCTGTCCGAGGCGCTGCGAATCTGCGTAAATATCCGGAAGATTTTCCTGTTCATTTGTACTGAATGTAATTTCGTGTTCTTTTGCAACGCAGTCAAAGTTTGTTTTTACATTTTCAATAACAGAATGGATATTCATTAACTTGTAATTGAAATCCATTTTGCCTGCTTCAATTTTGTTGATATCAAGAATATCGTTGATAATACTTGTAAGGTTTTCGACATTTCGTTTTGCCATGTCAATAAATTTGTTTGCGTTTTCGCCTAATGTTCCGCATCTGCCGCTAGAAAGAATGCTTAATGCATTTTTTATAGGTGTAAGGGGAGTTCTTAATTCGTGTGAAACTATTGAAATAAATTCGGATTTTATTCGTTCAAGTTTTTCAAGTTCTTCGTTTTTTTCAATGATTTCTTTATATAAGCCTGCACTTTTTAATGGCAGTGAGACTTGCTGTACAATTGTTTGAAAGTATGTTGCATCATCTGTAGAAAAAGGATTTTCCTTAAAGATTTCAATACATCCGAAAAAGTTATCGCCTAAATCGATTGGCGCAAACATATTGTCGTATTGGAAAATATTAAATGTTAATTTGCCTGTCGGATTTTTAATATATTTAACTATTTTCAAGTTCTTGTCATCAATTTCAAAAGGAATTTCGCGGTTTTTGAACAGTGATTTATAATTAAGGATGGCACGAAGTTTTAATGCGCTCATCAATTCTTCTGAAATATCATAAAGCGAATTGATAATTAAAACAGGTTCTTGTTCAAATCCGAATGAAATTGTACAGGTTAAATCAAAGCTTAAAGATTTATCTAAACCTTCAATCATGTACATTAAAAGTTTTTTTGTATCAAGTGTTCCCGCAAATTGAGAGCTTGTGTTGTAAAGTACATTTAATCTGTATAAACTGTCTGCAAGATCTTTGTTTTTCCCGGAAAGATTATCGAGTTTTTCTTTATTTCTAATGTGTGCGTTAACGGTTGTTTGTATAAGTTCATTTGAATAATTTTTCAAAATAATTCCACTGATTAGTTTTGAAATGTCTTCACTGATAACGGTTTCATCTGTTAAAAGCAAAATTTGAACATTTTCAATTTTTGATTTTATTTTTTTTATAATAAGATTCAGGTTTATATTTTCAAGTTTGTCATCAATTAAAACAACATCAATCGGAGAAATCTCAATTAAATCCAATATAGATGTATTATTACAACAAGAATTAAAATTATTAAATTCTTTGTTTAATAAACTTTTAAACTTGTTATAAATCTCATCGTTTTCGGTAACTAATAAAATATTCCCCATAATTTTATTTTATGATGAGTAAAAATTTTGGCAAGTTATTAAAAATTTTTTATAAAATTGACCAAAAATTTATTGTAAATTTTTGTAAATGAGCTCAGGTTTAAAATTCTGAAAACTAAAGTGGCAGAACTGCTTCCCGAGTTGTCAAGTCCGTATTTTTACTTAAGTAAAAATACGGACTGTTTTTTTGAAAAAAATACGCTTATACTAAGTATGTAATCGGTTAGAAACTTTAAAGAATAAAGTTCACCGGTTATGACAATTATAGAGGAAGTGTATTAATGGGATACAATTACAGGTCATAATAATTTTTCATATGCTTTTGGGAGCAAAATTTAATTCCTAATCTTATAAACATATAACTCTCAATCTTATCTATCTAAATGGGGGGATGGCTTATTTAGACTGCCTTTCAGGCTTTTTTGCCCCCCTTTATTTTGGAGTTATTATTAAAATCTAAGACAAAAGCTTAAGATATTATTAAGATACTAAACTATCTGACAGAGGTGTTTCAATGAGACTATCCCCGAAAAAAATTAAAATCTTAACTTTATTAGCTCAAGGTTTTACAGATAAAGAGATTTCCCAGAAGTTACAGATGTCAACAAGAACGATACAAACACACATTTCCTCAATTGTTTTATCACTGAACGCACGAAATAGGGTTAATGCAGTAGCATTATATATGCATCAGAACCCGAAATGTAAAATATTATGAGGTATTTATGGTTAAACGAATTGTTTTACACTGGAGCGCCGGAAGGTATTATCCTACAGAGTTTGAAAAAAATCATTATCATTATTTAATCGATGCTGACGGAAATGTTTATGAAGGTTTTTATAAGCCTGAAGATAATGATAATTGTAATGACGGAAAGTATGCAGCACATACCGGAGGGGGTAATACAGGCTCTATTGGAGTTTGTATGTGCGGAATGTACGGATATAAATCAAAAACATTCTGCGGCGATTTTCCGTTAAAAGCTAATCAGTTTGAAGCGTGTATGAAATTTGTGGCTGAGCTTTGCGAAAAGTACGGTCTTGCAATAAATAAAAATACCGTTTTAACGCATTATGAATTCGGTCAGGCTAATCCGAAAACAACAAGTTTCGGGAAAATCGATATTACTTATATCCCTTCATATCCCTGGGTAACTAAACAAGATGCTGGAAATTTTATTCGTTCTAAAGTTCGCTGGTACAAAGAGAAATATATAAGAGGTTAATTTTATGGATGTTAATTATTTTGATTTATCCGGTGGAATCAATCAGGCTTCCACCAAAACTGAGCTGGGGTTAAATCCTAAAAAGATTTACTGGACAGATTCTGAAAATATTGAAATTTACAACAATAAAGGTATTAAAAAACAAAAAGGTAATACGTTATTTTTAGAACTGCCCGAAGCTGAAAAGATTACAGGACTTTGCGAAATGGAGTCTGACGGGAATTATAAACTCATTATTACCACAGTTTCAGGTAAAATTTATGTTTATAATGAAGTAAATGCTTCGGTAACTAAACTTGAAAAAACACTGACCGGTGAAAAAGTACTTTTTGCAAAATTTTTACGCGGAGTTGTTGTCGCAACAGAATCTGATGCAATGTTTTATATTAAAGATAACAGTAATTTTGATGTTGTTGATTGTAAATTTAAAGACAAAGCAGGTAATATTTGTTATCCGGATTGTATTACGGTCTACAAAGGAAGAGTATGGTGCTGCAAGGATTCTACAATATATTATTCCGCACTTGGTACGTATGATGATTTTACAACCGAAGAAGATGCCGGATATATTAGTGATTTCCATACGGATACAGATGATATTATCACTATAAATACTTATAAAGATTATCTTGCGATTTATAAGCGCGAAAAAGTATTTTTATTATCCGGTTCAAATCCTAATAATTTTGTGATAACTCCTTTTGCAGATAAAGGTGCTTATGCAAAAGATACTATTGTAAATGTTGATAATAAACAATTTTTCTTAAGTAACGGGATTTATGCATTAGAACAAGTTGGGGAATTGAATCAAATTCGTCTCGGTTCTGAAATTTCACAAAATATTCGCGAGGAATTTAATAAGTTTGATACCTCAAGAACCGGTGATACTTTTGTTGTTCATTATAAAACCCAACATCAAGTCTGGTATTTCTTCCCGTATCTGAATGATAATTTTTATCATACAGTTTGGATAAACGATTATGTGAATTATGCCTGGTATAAACGTATAATTCCGCAAAATATTACAACTGCCTGCATTTATAAATTGAATGTATTAACTGCAGATGATTCAGGCAAAATTTATATTGAAGATTACGGAACAAGCTTTGACGGTAAAGCAATAAAATTTATGTGGAAGTCGCCGTTTTTATCACTTGGCAACGTTTTGCACAGAAAATTGATTGATGAATTTTATTTTGTACTGGATGACATACACGACAATAAATTTAAATTTTCTTTATACAAGGATTATGACAGTGAATACAAAGATGATGTAGAGCTTATTTACTGCAAACACTTTAATCACTTTATGTGGGCCGGAGATGATACTCCTGATGAAAAAGAATATTACTGGAATGACGGTGAATCAGAAGTTCCGGTTTGGCCGGTTACGACCAATGCTATGGAAAAAGCCGAAATCTGCGGCAGTAATTATTCTATTCAGCTTTGCATTGAAGGCGATGATATTACTGATAACTGTGCAATTATCGGGCTTCAGTTCAGAGAAATTTATAACGATGACTAATTTAAAAACCTACCACTCATTATATAGTTTATAGTTTTGAAAAAATGAAAGGAAAATGAAATGACAGATTCAAACAAATCAACTTATTCAGCTTTTATTCCTCAGGTATGGAGTCAAAAGTTGAACCAAATGTTAGACAAAAATTGTGTAATGCTTCAGTGTGTTAACAGAAATTGGGAAGGTGAAATTAAAAATCAGGGTGATACCGTTAAAATTATTACTCCTGCTGATGTTACAGTTTCAACTTTAACTTCTGATAATATTGAATATTCTGCATTAACACCGACTTCACAAGATTTGGTTATCGATCAAAAGAAATTCTTCGCATTTAAAATCGATGATGTAGCTCAGGTACAGGCAAATTCTGATATTATGGAAGCTCATTTGACAAATGCTAAAAAAGCAATCGAAGAAGTTCAGGATTCATTCCTGTTATCACTTCACACAGATGTAACAGAAGCTAATACTGTAGGTTCTGAAGAATCTCCGATTACATTAAACAAAAATACAATTTATGAACAATTTGTAAAATTATCTTTAGCGTTAAAAAATTCAGATGCAGTATACTCAGGCGTAAAACCTTGGGTTGTTATTAACCCTAATATCGAAGCTTACCTGTTACAATCTCCTGAATTTATTTCAGCATACAAAGTTGGTGACCAAACTTTAAGAGAAGGTTCAATCGGCAGAATCGCAGGCATGGATGTGTTGGTAAGTACAAACTTAACTGACGTTGACGATAAATACTACGTTTTAGCAGGTACAAACGATGCAATTACATTCGCATCCCAACTTGCAAAAATCGAAAGCTTAAGAGATAAAGACAGCTTCTCAGATTTAGTCAGAGGTTTATATTTATACGGTGCTAAAACAGTTCAGCCTAAAGCTTTGGCCAAAATGATTGTTGCCGCAAGTGAAACTGTAGCTCCGGCAGCACCTTCAGAAGGAGAAAAAGATCCTGTTGAAGGCGGTAATGGTGACGGAACAGAAACCGGAACTGAAACAGGTGGAGAAACTGTTTAATTTTCAACTGGTGTATCCCCGAATTTTCGGGTTCGGGGAGCACTTAACCAAATAGGAGAACAGGGATGTTTAAGAACTTGAAATCTAAAATAAAAGAACTTGCAAAAAATGCGGTTTTTGTTGCAGAGTCGCAGCTTGGTTCAGGCAAAGGACAGGAAAAGAAAAAATTAGCTATTGATTATGTAGTAAAAAATCTTCCTTTTCCGTCTTTCGTGAAGAATATAATTTCGGTGCTTTTATCAAGTTTTATAGATGATGTAATAGAAATATCCGTATCATATATGAAATCATTACCAGCAAAAGAAGGAGAATAGTCTTATGCAAAATCAAATGGGCGGAGCAATTCCGCAAAACTTACCAAATGGTATTTCATCACCTGCCGTAAGTCCGCAGGCAAACCCTAATATGGGATATAATGATAATTTTTATCAAATGGAACAAGCAATCGGAGCAGAGGTTACTCAGGTGAAAAATCTTGTACAGCAAGGAATACTCACACAACAACAAGGACATAATCTGTTGGCGCAGCTGGTGGGTAGGGCTCAAAATTTAAATATGTACAAGAATGCTCAGCTTATGAATGCTAATTCCGCAGGAATGGGTTATCAACCTGTGCCTCAGGCGCCAAATCCTATGGATTTGTTTAATCAGGAACGTCCGGGATTTTTTGATGCCGATGGCAGAAGTGATGTATTAAATTACATCAAAGGGTTTGATATGGACAAAGATGAAATACTTCGAATATCTCAGCTTGTTGAAGGTCTGGAAAACTCAGCAGTTGACAAATATTTGAAAAAATCAGCTTACGAGAAATCATTGAATGACGAGAACGCACTGGCAAAAAGTAAATTGACGGCTTATGCTCAAAATGCTCCGGCTGACCAGAATTTTAACAGGATTTTTACTCGTGAGGAAATCGGCAGAATGAGTGGGGATGAATTTACAAGAAATGAAAAAATGATTATGGATCAGTTGAAAAACGGATTAATTAAATAAACTTGTAATTTGTCCAAAAAGGTTATCCGGACGGGATATTCTATTATTCCGTCCGGATTTTAAAAAAGGAGAAAGAATGAAATTTTTAGAACTTATAAATAAATGTTTACTTGAATTGAATTACAGGCAGGTAAATGCATTTTCCGAGCTTATTAAAAATGATCATAAACGAATAAAAACGATTATGAATCTTATTAACAAAGAAATTTGCGCTGTTGAAGGCTGGAATTTCCTCTTAAAAAGAGAATCTTTGACGCTGAAAGCAGGTGAAACTGAAGTTGATAACACTGTTAACGGAAGAATTTTATATTTATTTATTGACGGAAATAAATATAATTTCGTTGATAATGTTGAATCCTTTATGGCAGGAAATGCAAAAACCGGAACGTATTCAAGTTTTTCGGATAAATTAATATTTCCGAAATTTGATAAAGACAAAAAAATAGATATTATTTACTATACAAAAAATTGTGTAATCGACAGTACGGGTAAAGAAAAAGTCGATTTAGAAAATGAAAATGATAAATCACTTATCCCGTTACCGTTTGTAGAACAATTGTTAGTTTACGGAACATGTCTAAGGTTAAAGGCGAATCCTCAGTATTATAAATTTTCATACTGGATGAGCATGTACAAAGAGGCTCTTGCAAACTTAAAATCCAAGACTTCTGCTTCTTATTTAAATGCTCCGGTAGTAAAGCTTTTCAGGAATTAAGGGCAAAAAAAACAGGAAGTCCTTTTCATTCCCCCCTGTTAAGATTTACACTAGCCGAAATATAAATAGCATGTTCATTATACAAACTATTAAGGAAAAATACAAATTATAATAAGAAATGTAACAAGATGAAACAATTAACACAACAACAAAAAAAGTTCGTAACCGAGTATATAAAGGCTCTTGACGGTGAATTGGCGGCGAAAAAAGCCGGATACAAGTGTAAAGATTTAAAAGGTTTTTCACAAAGTCTGCTTACAAAAGATTACATAATCCGTGAGATAAAAGACCAGTTAAAACTTCAAATTGAATCTTTGAGTGTGCAAAGAGGCTATGTTATTCAAAAACTTTTGCAAATTGCTGAATTTTCACTTGAGCAGGAGGATATTTTGGATAAAGACGGCAATCCGACCGGAAAAAGAAAATTACGTGATTCTTCTGCAGGATTGAAGGCTTTGGAAGCTCTTTGCAAGTATTTGGGATTTAGCACCGCGCAGAGTGATGATGAATACCGTGAGGCAAAAATTATTACGATTGCGAACCTGGATGATGAAAAAATTTAATTATGAAAGGTATATTCTATGAAAGAGAATAAAGATATTGAAAAAATATTATTAAATGATTCCGCTTATGAAAAGATGGTTAAAACCAAAATTGAGCGGGAATTTAAAAAGGAACTTGAGCTGGCAAAAAAATGCGCAATAAAATTATTACAGATATTAAAAAAGTTCCGAAAGAAAAACTTTTTACAAAATCAGCAACGTATGAAGTTATCAATAAAAACAGTAAAACAAAATCTTATATAAACGGAGTGCAGGCGGAAGGTTATCTGGGGGCAAAAAACTCAGATAGAGCAAAGCTTTTGAATGGTGAAACCGATTCTTTTGTCTGCGGGTGTAATTTTGTAAGATTTGTAAAAGTCAAAATGTAAGTATTATGTGTAAATTTCTTAAGGTCAAAGATAGTTGTAAGCTCCTTTCACTGTTGCACTATATCCCTTCTGTCGAAAAGTGTTATCGTAAATATTCCAAATATTTTCAGGATGATTTCTCAAAAGATACCGGTTTAAGCTTAAACGGTATTTACCCCAATTTTTGGATTATTCTGGATTATTCGGACAATTTTATGGGGTTTGTGTTTCTGGATAATTTTGTTGGGATACGCGGGAATTTATTCAGTGCAGAACTCACAACATGTTTTGATAGAAAGGCTTGGGGTAGTTTTACCCGATATAGTGCAAAAATTTTTTTAAAGAAATGTTTTGATGAATTTGGCTTAATAAAAGCCCAGATTTATCCTGATAATTTCCGCATAAGAAATCTTTTGAAAGATTGCGGCTTTGAGTATGAGTCGACTTTGAAAAATGAAACACTAAGAAACGGAAAACCGCAGGATATTGAGGTTTATTCGTTATACAGAAACTATTATTACAAAACTGCGAGGTAAATATGGAAAATAACAAAAAAGATAAAAAATCGTTAGATTATATTGAAGAACAGTATCTTTTGGGAAATATAATCGAAAAATATGATTATTATGAAGATTCAAGAAGTGCTCAGTTAGCAGATAACAGACTTGTTCGGCATGCTATATATGATGCTTCTATCCCAAAAGTAAATGCTTGGGATTGCACGGTTCAATTACCGGATATTTATGAATTGGCTCAAACTTTAAAATCACACATTACTCAGAATTTATATTCACATCCTGACAGTATGTTTGATGTTGAAGGAACCGATTATGAAACCCAAAAATTTGCAAATACGCAAAAAGCTATGCTTGTGAATACATTTGAAGCAATGAAGCTTGAAGATGAAATGGAAAAAATTGTGGATTCTGTTGTTGAAACAGGTGAAGTAACACTTTTTGTCGGCTGGGAAACAAAAACCAGAAAGACAAGACGTGCAATTTCTATGCGCGAGCAGCTTGAACGTAATACTGATAAAAACTTCGTAATTGAAGATAAAGTTGTTTACGACAATGCAAAAGTTAAATTTATCAGTTATGAGGATTTTGTTTTTGACAGAACAGAAAGTGATAATTGGGATTCCTGTGCAAAAATTTACAGGACTTATCAAACTTTAGATGAAATTAAGTCTAACAAGTCAAATAATTTATTGAATGAAGAAAAACTGGAAATGCTGAAAGGAGTGGTGGCAAAAAAATCAAGAAAAAGTAATAATAAATTAACGACTTATGAAAGAAAAATTGAAGTATTGGAATACTGGGGTGATATAGAACTTCCAAATGGTGAAGTTTTGAAAAATAAATTAATTGTCATAGCCGGAAGAAGTGTTCTTATAAGGTTTGAAGATAATCCGTTTATAATAAATCCGTTTATCCATGCTAATATTATTGAAAACCCGGCAACAGGACGCGGAATTTCACCGTTAAGAGTTGCATTAATTTTGAATAATATATCATCAACAATTTTGAATAAACAGCTTGATGCTCTTGCTTTGATGATGAATCCTCCATATCTTGCACCAAAAGGCTGTTTTAAAGGCGAACAGGATATTCATCCGGGTAAAATTATAGAATACGATGCTACTTTAATGACCTCTCCGCCGACTCCTATTGCGTTTGATAAAGCTATGCAGGGATGGGAATTCTTGAATTACTTTAAATCTACAATTGAAAGTGCGACAGGTATTTTCAAAAATATGGCAGGAAATCTTCAAGCAGCTCAAAGAACTGCAACTGAATTAAATTATTCAGTCGGCGGTCAGGAAGCAAGATTAAATATGATTCTTGAATCTATAAACAGAAAAGTAATTGTTCCGATGGTTGAAAAAACCGCAGAAATTATTTCAAATTTCAAATTGGGTAAAGAATCCGTTCTTGCAAATGACAGGGGCAGAGTTTTTCTTGTTGAAATTGATGATAATGTGCGCAGATCAAATTATGTATATCGTTACGGAGACAGAAAAGCAACATTTGAACGTAAAGCGCGTTTAAAAGAATTGTTTGAAGTTGTTCATTCCTTCTTGCAGGTAGATGCGATTGCACAACGTATTGATTGGTTAGAATGTTTCAAATTTGCAATGGAACAATATGGAATTGAAAATGCAAATAATTTCTTAACAGAAGAAAATGAACAAAATAAATCCCCGCAGGAGCAGGCAGCAGCTCCAAATATTGCGCAAATGAATATGCAATAAGCTGCTTGACTAGTGTATTTAAATAGAATCTTTGAGGTATCAATATGAAATATAAATTATTAGATGCACAGAGAAGATTTTTAGAAATTCCGCATAATTTTTCCCTGGACGTTGCAGTATACCAGGGCGGCTATGGCTCCGGCAAAACCTTTGCCGGAGCCTTGCTGGGGATTTTGCTTGCCGTAAAATTCCCCGGAATTACAGGTCTTGTCGGTGCACAAACTTACACGCTTGTGCGTGATACAACTTTGAAAACTTATTTTGAACATCTTGATAATATCGGTTTTGTAGATAAAGTCGATTATAAATGGGTAAGTGCCGAGCAAAAATTGGTTTTTCATAACGGCTCTCAAATCCTTTTCAGACATTTTGATGAACCGAATAAGCTTAAATCTTTAAACCTTGGTTTTGTTGAAATCGAAGAAATGTCAGATGTCCCTTATGACACATTTAAAATGCTATTAGCACGTATGCGGCAAAGAAAGCATCCAAAATGGCATAATTTTACTTACCGTATATTTGGACATACAAATCCGGAGGTTCAAAAAGGCTGGATTTATAAAACGTTTTACGATAATCCGCCGCCAAATTACAGACTTATCTGTGCTCCAACCACTCAAAACACATATCTTCCGGAAGGCTTTTGTGATGAACTCAAAAAACTTTATGACAAAAGTTATTATGAGATTTTTGTTATGGGGAAAGCCGGAGATTACAGCACAAACCTTGTTGTGAAAGATTTTACTGATGAAAATGTCAGGGAAATCCAATATCAAAAAGATTTAGATGTTCATATAAGCTGTGATTTTAACGTTGATCCTATGGCGTGGGTTCTTGCTCATAAAACAGAAGACAAGGTTTTTTATTTTGATGAACTTGTATTGGAAAACACTACAACTTCAAAAACCTGTGACGAGTTTTATGCAAGATATCCCGAGCATAGAGGAAAAATTATAATAAATGGTGACGCGTCAGGTGATAACAGAAGTTGTACGAGTGAATACACAAATTACGTTATTATCAAAAAGAAGCTGGAATCTTTTGGTTACGATGTGGATATAAAAATAAAAAGTTTCAACCCGCCGATAAAAAACAGGATAGCAGCCTTTAATGCAAAAGTTAAAAATGCAGACGGCAATGTCAGTTTATATATTTCGCCGAAATGTGAAAAACTTTTGTATAACATTTATAACCTGCGTTATCAGGAAGGTTCGTCAAAAATTGATGTACCGACTTATACCCAGATTAAGCAGACAAAAGAGTTGAAATTTTTATCTCATCCCTTTGATGCGGCATCGTATCTGGTTGATTTTTACTGGCCGATTGTACTTTAGAAAAATGAAAGGAAAAGTTTATGGATAATTTAGTAACGTATGCTCCGATAATAGTTGTTGTTTTGGCGTTTTTAATTCAGGAAAGAATTTTTGTAACGCCTGAACAGCTAGAGCGTAAACACCGTGAAATTATAAAAGATGTTGAAAAGCGATTTGCAACGATAGACAGCTGCGAAGATTTAAAAGGGCAAATAACAGAGATGAAAGACAAAATAGATAAAATCTATGATTGTCTGATATTACAATAACACTTTTGCGGAAGCGGTTTTCCGCTTCCGCATCCAAAACTGAAAGGAGAAACATATGAAACCGAAATAAAAATAGCTACTTGACTATCTTGACGTAATAATTGTTATATTAAACAATAAAGATAGTTGGAATGTTAAAGGTGGAATAATATGAAAAAAATAATAATAAATTTAATAATATTGGCTCTTTTGTTACTATCTGTGTTTGGAATCTTTTTTTCGATTCGTTATTATGAAAAAACAAAACTCTTGAATAAAAAGGTAATTGATTTGTCTTCAAAAATAGAAGTGCAAAGATTAAATATCTTGGAGTTACAAGATGAAATTACAGAAAGTAAATCAACACCTAATGTAAAACCTGCAAAACATCCACTTGAAGAAAAACTTCAAGTTTGTATGCAAAATGAAAATTATACAACATCTGGTATGAATGCTTGTGTATATGATTCAATTAAGGACTGGGAAAAAGAAATTGATAAAAGTCTTATGCTTTTAAAAGGAGTAACAACTAAAGAACAATATGTTAAAATTCAAACGGCTCAAAAAGAATGGTTAATTTATAGGGAAAATCAAAGTAAAATAAATTCTGAACTGTTATTAAGTAAACAAGGAACAATTTATACAAATTATCTTGCCGGTATGGACGTGGCTATTGTTCAAAAAAGAGCCGAAGAACTTCATAGTTTGTATTATTTTTATTCAAAATAATATTCTGCCTTGTTTTGTTAATACTTAATAAAAAAAAGGAGAATAATAAATGATTAATGATGAAAATTTTAAAACAGCTCTTGATTTTGTTTTTAAATCTGAAGGTGGTTTTTCAGACAGAAAAAGTGACCGTGGCGGACGGACAAATTTTGGAATTACTCAAAGTACATATAATGGTTATAGAAGAAAACGGGGGTTGCCATATAAAGATGTGAAAGGTATTACAAGAGAAGAAGCAAAAAATATTTATTATGAAGATTTTTGGAAAGCTTCAGGAGCTCATAATACTGATAATAGAGCTATGGCAATTACTTTGTTTGATACTGCTGTTTTACATGGTGTTGAAAATGCTAAAATACTGTATAAAAAAAGTGGAAATAATGTTGATAAACTACTTGATTTAAGGTTGCAAGCATATCAAAATGATGTAAACAAACATCCTGACCAAGGTGAATATTTACAAGGTTGGCAAAATCGAGTAAAGAATCTAAGGAAGAATATTAACAGTATTAATATCGTTCCAAAACAACAACGAGAAATTTATAAAAATATTCTAGGAACTCCTATTCACTATGATATAAATAAAAACTTACCGAGATTTGCAACGGGCTTTGCTGTACCTATAGAACAAACGACACCTCATCAAGTTTCATTTACTCCTGAACAAATAGGAAAAATGAGTCGTGAGGAGTTCGATAAAAATGAAAGCGCAATAATGCACCAATTGCAAACCGGTGGTCTTAATCAAGAGCCTTCAAGAGATTTTGGCGGTTATCGGAATTCACACACCGGAGATAATCGAATTTATACCGCAGAAGATATTGGTAATTTTTCAAGCTCGGAATTTAGTCACCATGAACCTGCAATCAATGCTCAGATGAACAGTATAGGAATTCCGACCAATAATGATATGCAAAATTCAGGCGGAACAGTTTATATAGCACCTTATACCAGAAGTGACGGAGTTGAAGTACGCGGTCATTATCGTTCAAGGGGGTAAATATAGTTACAAATGATTTCAATATTACCTCAGGAGTTGAGCTGCGCAAGGGGTAAATGTAGTTACAAATGATGCTGCTATTAATTGAGTTTTTAGTGGTTTGTTTTAGCAGGCAGGGGAATTTACCCCTGCTTGCTTTTTTTTTGTCATGATATTATAATTAAGTTTGTAAAAAGAGGATAATAAAAGGATGAGTGAGTCGAGTCTGGGAATAATTATTTCCAATTGGTTGATAGTTTTTGTACTGTTACTTGTTAACGGTTTTTTCGTAGCTGCAGAATTTGCTATTGTTAGAGCAAGAAGAACGAAAATCGAACAACTTACCAAAGATGGTAATGTTGATGCGAAACTTGCACTTAAAGCTCTTGAAGATATGAATTTCTTTATTGCGGCAGTTCAGGTTGGGGTTACAATCGCAAGTATTGGTATTGGTTGGTTTGGATCACCTACTATTGAAATGATGATGAAACCATTGCTTGATGAATTCCCGTCTGCTCATGTTTACCTTGCTCCTTTAACTGCGGTTATGGCATTTTTAGTCGTAACTTTTTTACACGTTGTTATTGGGGAACAGGTTCCTAAATGTATAGCTCTGCAATATCCTGAAAAAATATCTCTATATGTTGCAAAACCTATGGATTTATTTATGACAATCTCAAAACCGTTTGTTTGGTTTTTGAATATTGCTTGTAACGGGATTTTGAAACTTTTCAGAGTTCCTGTAAGTACAGCTCGGGTTGTTCATACTATCGAAGATTTAGACTTGCTTGTTGATACAAGTTATGATGAAGGTGTTCTAAACGAAACAGAAAAAGATATGATTCATAACGTGTTTAAGTTTTCTGATTTAACTGCAAGAGAAGTTATGATTCCTCGTACAGATATGGTTTGTGTACCGTTGGATATGACGCTTGATGAACTTAATAAAGTTGCAACTGAAAATCAATATACAAGATATCCTGTTTATGATGGTGATATTGATCATATTACAGGTTTAATCCATGTTAAGGATTTGTATTCTTTAGCGTTGAAAGATGAAGTTTGTCCTATTGAGAAAGTTCAACGAACAGTAATGCTTGTTCCTGAAACTATTACAATGGACAATTTGGTTAGAGAATTCAAGAAAAATAAAAGCCAGATGGCAATTGTTGTCGATGAATTTGGTGGAACTTCAGGTATAATTACTTTGGAAGATGTTTTGGAAGAAATTTTCGGTGATGTTCAGGATGAATTTGACGAGGAAGTTGAATTTGATATAAAAGAAATTAAGCCGAATCATTACCTTGCAAATGGTATGATGAGACTTGATGAATTAGCAAATTACTTTGATGTTCCTGATGAAAAACTTGAAGATGAAGATGTTGATACAATTGCAGGTCTTGTTGTTAAAGAGCTTGGACGTTTAGCGCAATTAGATGATGTTGTAAAATACCACGAATTTGTGTTCACAGTAAAAGAAATTGACGGTGCACGTATTACTAAGCTTCTTATTGTAAAAGAAGAACCTTCTGAAAGTATAAATGTAAAGGCTGAATAATTTTTTCATATAAATGCGGGGTTTACTTTTTATGTAAATTCATTAAGATAATAATATGAAAAAGTTTTTAATTGCGTGTTTATTTAGTATTTGTTTAATCTCTCCTGTTATGGGAGATGATGTTGATTTACCTGCAAGCGGTGATTTATGGGATAATTGGGGGGCTGAACAAAATTTTTACGGGCAAGATAAAAATGTTTCTGATGAGGATTTTGATAAAGCTATAGACAGCCTTAAAAGTAAGAAAAATAAACGTGCTGAGCGTTTGAGGAAAAAACAGATACCAAAAGGTGAAGAATTTAATCAGGCTAACGAAACAGAAATTATAAATGAACAGGCAGATAAAGATAGTTTACCTGTTGTAACAATACCTGTTGAAATTATATTAAAAGATGGTTTACTTCCTGTTGGTCATTATCAGCTTAAGGGTGAAAAGACTGATGATAATAAAGTTGTTTTAAAATTATATCAGGCACAGTTTCTAATGGCAGAATTACCTGCAATTGAAACTGATGATGATTTTGACGAGGAAACTATTACTTTTGCGAAGTGGATTTTAGAAGGTGAGGATAAATTAAAAATCATCTATGGTTCAATTGATTTAAATGCTTATACAATTGTAGATATAAGTAATTAAAATATATTGTTACGAAATATTACAAAACAAGCTGTAAATCCTAAAGTTTATGCTGAAAATGCCGTAAACATGATTAAGCAACGAATGACTACATGTCGAAAGGATTACGAAAAATGGGATTGGCAGCTTCACAAGCTAGATTTTTATGTATAACAGCACGAAAAGCTGATTGTGAATACAAATCAACTGAACTTGCTCAGCAAAAGCTTGATATAACAAAGCAGTTGGGTGCCATTTCTACTGAGTATTCCAATGCAATGAACGCTACAAAATTAATGTGGTCAAATGATGCGGTTAATGGCAGCTACGGAATGACATACAGTTTACTTATGATGCCTTCTGCAGCTAATGATTTTAACCCTTATATGGTAACAACTTCATCAGGTGCTATCGTATTAAACGGACCATATGCCGCAGCGGCTAAAGCTGCCGGGATTTCTAAATCAGGCGGTATCGGTTCTCAAGAAAGCAGAGATAAATTTATTTCTGCACTTGTTCCGTATGGTCTTGTAACAGAAGAAACAGCAAAAGCAATTACTGTTAATGATTATGCTTATAAAATTGAAAACAATAGTTTAAAACTGGATGAAAGTTCAACAACTCTGGGAACAAGAGGTATCGATTGGAATCCTTCAGCAGGTATGGGCAGAGATCCGTTAAACAAAGGTAATGTAGACGCTATGACTTTAGCTGAGTTATGTATGAGTGAGGCTATAGGTTTACAAACTATTGACTGGGCAAAAATGTTTGTTGGTTCAGATCAGCTTACAACAAAAGAATTTGCAGAAGAAAAAGCACGTCTTGGTAAAATGCTTCTTGGTGTTAATCAAGGTGTAAGCGGTGTTACTACTGATGTTATTAATCAGTTAAAGCGTGACTTAAATAATTATAAAAACGCTTATACCGGAGATATTAATGATCAGGCATATAAAAATGAATGTGCAAGATTAGAATTACTTATTACTCAGGCTGAACATATTTCCAATGTTGATTCAAATGGTAAATTAACAGATGGCAATGGCAATTTGATTAAAGATAAAAATGGTAATACATTTACTCAAAATCAGGCTATTTCAAATATTCAAACTCAAATAGATTCAGACCTTACTAAACATAATAGTAAAAGTGGTTCTGCAGTAAGTATTGATGCTAAATTTAATACTAGTGCTAATTCAATATCTACAGGTAAAAATGGTGGCAAACCGTTTTCAATTGTACAAGATGGTGTTATCAACCATTATAAAGATGAAATTGAGAATATGACAATTGGTGATATTTTATCAGGAAATGTTGTTATTATGGCTAATACAACAGATTCTAAAGCTTTTGCCGAACAAATGTTGAAATTGTTAGATTCATTTGCAGCCGTATTTGGTTATTCAAAAACACAGGATTTAACAGGTACAGGTTTAAATGTTGATGATGAGTCAGCTAAAGCTTTGAAATTTGCATACACAATGGTTAAAAATACATATTTAAGAACAACAGATATGTCAAATATCGGTTCAAGAGACAATGATCATGCAATGACTGAAAACAGTGCATATATCAATGCTGTAAGCAGTAACAGGATTGGTACATATGACAAAGGTAATTACTTTGGCGTAAGTTTAACAAATATGTTAAGTTCCTTCCTGACATATTATGATAACGCTTTAAATGGTGCTGATTCAAACTTTGTTGTAGGTAAAACTACTGATACATCAAACTATGTTACTGATTATTCAGGATATTATTATATGGCTCAAGTTGATACTAATGCGGTAAAAGAAGTACACAAAAAATCAGCAGACTTTTATGATGAATTATACAATAATATAATTGAACACGGCTGGCGCGAAGATTCTGCAATAGATGACAATGAATATCTTGAAAGTGCAATAAAAGATGGCCGTTATTCAATGAGTTCACTGAATAATGACGGATATTATTACCAGACAAGATATAATGAAACCGGTTATATTGTTGAAGTTTCAGATACTGATGCGATAGCAAGAGCAGAAGCAGAGTTTACTTCTAAAAAAGCTGAATTAACTTATAAAGAAGATTCTATTGATATGAAGACTAAAAAGCTTGATGCAGAAATTTCATCTCTGTCAACAGAATATGATACAGTAAAATCATTGATATCAAAAAGTATTGAAAAGACATTTGCAATGTTCTCCAACTAGCAAGCCGAGCAGAGGCACGAGCGTAAGCGAGAGTCGAACACGCGTCAGCAAGACGTTGAGTCTTGATGCAAGTGTGAGCGTTGCCGTTTCATGCGAGGCTGTGGCACGGGGCATAACTGCTACCAACTGTAGCCTCAAGTAAGCTACATTATTGAGCTCCGCAAGGCTATGTGCTGTTATCTGCGAGGCTGTCCTCGGCCGGAATGAATTCAAGAGATGGGGTAGCTACTAATTGCTTACTACTTCAATACTTCAATCACATTATAGTCTGCAAGATACGGAAGATGAGCTTCTGTAATAAGTTCTCCCGGAAGTAATATTGATATTCCCGGCGGGCATTCTGCTACAACTTCACCGGATAATCTTCCTATGGCTTCTGATTTTGGAATGATTTCTTTTTCAGAAAAATATGCTTCACGAAGACTTTTTTTGATAATTGGTGTCAGCATTGGCATATGTTTTTTGTTTTCAAGATAGTAAATATCTTTGTAGTCGTGTGTATCGACTTTTTTAAGGCATTTAACTAAATATTCAAAATCGGAACGCTTGTTGCCGATGTTACATAGTAATAAAACACCTTCATCGGATGCACTTTCAACTTCAATTCCAAAATCTATTTCTAAAATAGATTCAAGTCTTTTGCCTGATAAACCGTCAGCTTTGATAAAAACTTTTGTAACGTCTGTTTTAAATCCAAACCCCGGTTTTAGGTGGTGAATAGTCTGCATTTTATCAATTTCTGAACGCAGGTATTTTGCGTTTGCGATGGTTTTTGAAAGTTGTTTTTGTCCGCGCTGGCTTTGAAGGTTTGCTCTTGCTGCGTCTAAACTTCCTAAAAGCATAAGTGACGGGCTTGTTGTGTGTAAAAGCATTAATGCGCGTTCAACATCTTCTGCGTTAATTTTAGAATCTTCGCTTATGTGAAGCATTGAGGACTGACTCATTGAGCCGCCTGTTTTATGAAGTGAATGAACCACAATATCAGCGCCGAGTTTTAAAGATGTTGTCGGAAGTTTACTGTTAAAATTCCATAAACATCCGTGAGCTTCGTCTACAATTAGCGGAACGTCATATTGCTTACAGATTTTTGCAATTGCTTCAATATCTGATACTACACCTTCGTATGTCGGGTTTGTAATCCAAACCATTGAAACATCGTTGTTTTCTTTTAATAAATCTTCAACAGATTTTGCATTAATATTTCCCCAGATTCCCCAGTCGTTAAGTTTTTCAGGAATAACCCACAATGGCTCAGCACCGGAGATTATAAGTCCTGTTAAAATTGAACGGTGACAGTTTCTGTTAACAATAACTTTTTGACCTTTTTTAGTTAAGCCCATTGCAATAGCAAGGTTGCCTATGGTTGAACCGTTAAGTAAGAAGAATGTTTTTTTAGCTCCGAAGGCTTGAGCAGCAAGTTCTTCGGCTTCCTTAATCGGACCTGAAGCAGGGGTAAGTGTACCCAGATTATCAAATTCATCTGTGGTATCTACCATAAGGGCTTTTTTGCCGACAAGTTTGCGAAAATCAGGCAAAGTCCCAAGCCCTTTTGTATGACCCGGAATATGAAACTGATATGTAGGATTGTTGTAAGCGGTTTTCAAGGCTTCAACAATCGGGGCTTTAATTTTAGTTTGTTGTTCTTTTTTTATTTTGTTCGGCATAATAAAAATATACTACAAAAAATCAAAAAAACTATAAGATTATGTTATAATCTTAACATATGGAGAATTTTATAAAAGTTTTAATTATTTTTATAATATGTTCTGTAATTACACCGAAGGCTCAGGCTTTTGATGAAATTACAGAGGAGATGTTTGAAACTACGCATAAAGATGAAGTTTTTCTTGCTTTGACATCTGATGAAACTCCTGCTGTTGAAAATCAAGAAGAAAATATTATATCGGAAGAGACCCAAAAGAAACGTTTATTCAATTTTGATTTTGACGATGATGATGACGGGTTGATGGATAACGCGGACTTTGACTTTGAGATTTTC
>CASLVD010000010.1 GCA_949398305.1 uncultured Candidatus Melainabacteria bacterium
CTTCGATTTTTGCTTTATCTTCCTTAAAATCTTTGTTTAACTGTCGTCTTACACTAGTTAAATGTGTAGATTTTAAAGCTTCTTTATGTAAATTTGCCAATCTTAAACGCAGTCCATTGAAATAACCTTCAAACAAATTGATGTCTTCAGGCGAAAACTCAATAATTACTTTATCAGGGATATCTGCAAAATCTTTGTTTTTACCATTAAGGAAAAGCTTTTGAGAAACCTTACCCCTGAACATTTGTTTCACAAGATCAATATAACGTTCAAATTTTCCGGCATTTGATTTCACAGAAGAAGCGCCGGATGTATCAACATGGAGCTCATCCAGTTTTCTCAAAAAATCATAAATATATTTTGATTCATCATGTTTTGCTTTACTGTAATTCGGTCCAAAGAGAATAATTAATTCGTGCTGCACAGGATTTTTCTTTTTATCAAAATCTCTTACAAAACGCATTTGAATATCTTCATAACCGGATTTTTGCGGTTTACCTATACTGTAACGTAATTCGGGATCTAATTTTGTTACCTGTTCGGAAACATCTTCAAGCCTTATATCTAAATCAGGAACAGTTTTTTTTAATTTATTAATCAATTCAATTTCTTCCTGATCTGTTGAATAATCATGAGATTTCAATCTTTCTAATAATTTTATTTCATCATCAGTTGGAAGATAACCGCGTTTCATTAAGTCCTGAACACTCATTTTTGTGTCAGCTAATACATAACCGCGCTGTTTCATCATTGGGAGAAGTTCATCATTCAATTTAGTTAAATCATAAGGGTCATTACAGTACAATGTTGCCCGAATGGTATCCGGAACTTTCATACTTCCTGAACGCACAATTTTACTGGTCCTTGCCTCAGGTGATTTTACCGGATGCATTTCACAGTATACTCTGTCAAAAGAAAATCCTTTTTCTTTCAATTTAAAAGCAACAGATTCCAATACATCAAGATAAGTTGTTGCAATACGTATTAATCTCGGATTTTCTGCGATAAATTGAGATTCCAGAAATTCGTATACTTTTGCTCCTCCATTCCCGCTGAAAGAGATAGTATCTGCCTTCAAAGGTGAAAGCTTTGAAGGCATTACAGGGTTACTGTAATGCGAATTTTGAGTGTTTTGAACACCGGTTGAAAATTTTGGTGATAAAAAATTTACATTCATAATTTAACCTTCTGCTACTATGTATTAAACGTTTAAAGGTTTTCAAATTTTACTAAGAAATTTATTAAAATGAAAAATTGTAACATTAATTTACAACAGAAAGTTAAAAAGTGTTAAAACTTGGTCAAAAGATATGTTTGTATTATCATGTAGTAGTACAGTTGTAATTAAGTTATAGCATAGAAATAAGGAGGGTTAATAATCATGCCTGGAAAAACAATTACAGTTGATGGCAATTACGCTGCCGCTCATGTCGCTTATGCATTAAGTGAAGTGTCAGCAATTTACCCAATCACACCTTCATCTACTATGGGTGAATGGATTGATGAATGGGCTTCTCAAGGAAAGAAAAACATTTGGGGCAAAGAAGTAAAAGTTGCAGAAATGCAATCAGAAGCAGGGGCAGCAGGTGCTGTTCACGGTTCTTTGGCTGCAGGTTCTTTGACTTCTACCTATACTGCATCTCAAGGTTTACTATTGATGATTCCTGTAATGCACAAAGTCGCAGGGGAAATGCTTCCTCACGTAATCCACGTATCTGCTCGTGCATTAGCAGCTCAATCATTAGCAATTTTCGGTGATCATACTGACGTTATGGGATGCCGTAACACAGGGTACGCAATGCTTGCTGCTAACTCTGTTCAAGAAGAAATGGATATGGCTTTAGTTGCACACTTAGCAACATATAAAGCTAAAGTTCCGTTCTTACAATTCTTTGACGGATTCAGAACATCTCACGAAATTCACAAAATCGAAGAAATCGATTACGCTGATATCGCAAAATTAGTTGAACCTAAATATATTGAAGAATTCAGAAAACGCGCATTGCGTCCTGAAGCTCCTGTATGTAAAGTTGGTGCACAAAACACTGACGTTTACTTCCAGGGTCGTGAAACAGTTAACAAATACTACGATGCAGTTCCTGATATCGTTCAGGAATATATGGATAAAGTTGCCGCTGTAACAGGCAGACAATATCATCCATTCGATTACGTTGGTGCACCTGATGCTACTGACGTTATCGTTGCGATCGGTTCTTCTTGCGAAACTATTGAAGAAACAATCGAATACTTAAACGCTAACCGCGGTACTAAATACGGTTTAATTAAAGTAAGATTATACAGACCGTTCGATGTTAAACGTTTCAACGAAGCTTTACCTAAATCAGTTAAACGTATTGCAGTTCTAGACAGAACAAAAGAACCTGGTTCAATCGGTGAACCGTTATACTTAGATGTTGTTGCAGCTTTAGAAAACAAAGACATCAGAGTAATCGGCGGCCGTTACGGTTTATCTTCTAAAGAATTTACACCATCAATGGTTCTTGCAATTTACAAACACTCAGAAAACAATGGTTTCCACGGATTCACAGTTGGTATTGAAGATGACGTTACTAACAAATCTTTAAAAATTGACGAACACATCGTTACAGAACCGGTTGGTACTACAAATTGTATGTTCTGGGGATTGGGTTCAGATGGTACAGTTGGTGCTAACAAAAACTCAATCAAAATTATCGGACAATACACAGAAAAAGATGCTCAAGCATACTTTGCTTATGACTCTAAAAAATCTTTCGGTGTTACAGTTTCTCACTTACGTTTCGGTGACAAACCAATTAAATCAACATATTTAATTACAGCACCTGATTTTGTATCTTGCTCAGCTCATGCTTACGTTGGCAGATACGACCTGTTAAAAGGTATTAAAGAAGGCGGAACATTCTTATTGAATTCTCCATACTCTAAAGATGAAGCATTTGCTCATTTAACAAGAGACCTTCAAAAAACTATCATTGAAAAGAAAATCAAATTCTACAACGTAGATGCCGAAAAACTTATCAAAGAACAACCTGGTCTTAGAGGAAAAGGTGCTAATACAGTTATGATGGTTGCATACTTCAAAGTATCAGGAATCATTCCGTTTGAACAAGCTCTTGAAGGTATGAAAGCCATGACAACCAAAACATTCAAGAAAAAAGGTGATGATGTTGTTAATATGAACTTAGCATTAATCGATGCTGCTGTTAACGCAACAGAAGAAGTTCCTGTTCCTGCTTCATTAGACGGCGTTGGATGTGTTGATGATGTTAAATTAATTTCTGACGATGCTTCAGAATTTGCTAAGAAAATCATCGAACCTTCAATGAGACAAAAAGGTGATGATATCCCTGTTTCAGCTATGTCATCTGACGGTGTAATCCCGACAGGTACTGCTTGCCTTGAAAAACGCGGTATCGCACCTCGTGTTCCTCATTGGAATCCTGAAAATTGCTTACAATGCGGTATCTGCGCATCAGCTTGTCCGCATGCTGCAATCAGAACAAAACTTGTTGAAGCTGATAATCTTAAAGATGCTCCTGCTTCATTCAAAACAATTGACGCCAGACCAAACGCTAACGGTGAAAAATTCAAAGTTCAAGTATACTGCGAAGATTGTACCGGCTGCGGAGTTTGTTTAGATCAATGTCCTACATTAAGAAATCCGGACAAGTCAAAACACGCTCTAACATGGTCAACTATTGAAAAAGAAGTTGAAGCTTGCGAACTTGTTAACGAAAAATTCTTTGACGAATTACCTGATAACGTTATGGGTAAAAACACTACAAAAACAATTAAAGGCGCTATGCTTAGAAAACCTTTATTTGAATTCTCAGGCGCTTGCGCCGGATGCGGTGAAACACCTTATGTAAAATTAGTTTCACAATTGTTCGGTGAAAACGCAATTGTAGCTAACGCAACAGGTTGTTCTTCAATCTACTCAGGTACATTCCCTACAATTCCTTACACAACTAATAAAGAAGGCAGAGGACCGGCTTGGGCTAACTCATTATTTGAAGATAATGCTGAATTCGGTTTCGGTATGAGACTTGCAGTAGATCAAAACAGAGATACTTTGAAAACTTATGTTGAAAAAGTTCTTGAAAACGAAAAAACACCGGCAGATCTTAAAGAAGCTTTAGAAGGTGCTATGGCTCACTTCGAAAATTCAAAAACAGAAGAAGCTGTTGCTGCTCAAAATAAAGCTAAAGAAGTTCTTGCAAAATACTCAGACTGTGAATGCGCAGATTTAGCTAAAGTTAGAGAACTTCAAGACTACTTCACAGATAAATCAGTTTGGATTATCGGTGGTGACGGTTGGGCAAACGATATCGGATACGGCGGTATTGACCACGTACTTGCTCAAAACCAAAACGTTAATATTTTGGTTCTTGATACAGAAGTTTACTCAAATACCGGCGGTCAAGCTTCTAAATCAACTCCGACAGGTGCTGTTGCAAAATTCGCTACAGGCGGTAAACGTACATATAAGAAAAACATGGGCTTAATGAGTATGTCTTATGGTTATGTTTATGTAGCTTCAGTTGCTCTAGGTGCAGACAGAGGTCAAACTCTAAAAGCATTCCAGGAAGCAGAAGCTTATAACGGACCATCAATCATATTTGCATACGCACCATGTATCGCTCACGGTATCGATATGAGTAAAACTCAAACCGAACAAAAACGTGCAGTAGAAGCTGGTTACTTCCCGCTATACAGATACAACCCAATGAATGAAGTTCCATTCACTTGGGATGCAAAAGATCCAAGCGGAAGCTACCAAGACTTTATCAGATCTGAAGGACGTTATAAGTCACTACTTAAAACAAACCCTGAAGCTGCTGAAGACTTATATTCTCAAGCTGAAAAAGATGCTGCTCAGAGAATGGCTGTTTACAAAGCAGTTGGCGAATTGATGAAGTAAACCTAAAATAATAAAAGAAACAGGCACCTGAAAACGGTGTCTGTTTTTTTATTGTATAATCAAATTATGAAAGACACGTACATTATTAACACTCATTCTCACGCTAACATGCTTCGCCAGGCAAATATTGACGAAGCCATAAAAAATGCGCAAAATAAAAAAATAATAACAATTGTCCCGTCAAGTACGGCAGAAGATATTTTTGAAGTAGATAAATTTATTCAAAAATACGATGACGTGTATGGTTATGTTGGAGTTTTTCCTGAAGAAGTAAAAACATTTACTGACAAAACTCTTTCAGATATGGAAAATATTATCCGTACAAATAAAAAAATTATAGGAATAGGCGAAATAGGTTTGGATTATTATTGGGATAAGTCTTTCAAAGAACTTCAAAAAGAAATCTTTATAAAACAAATTGAATTTGCTAATCAGATGAATTTACCGCTCAATATCCATTCACGCGAAGCTCATCTTGACACACTTGAAATCCTAAAAAAATATAATAAAAATTCAACAGCAATACTGCACTGTTTTTCAGGCAGTTTAGAATTTGCAAAAGAATGTATAAAAGAAGGGATTTATATAGCTTTAGGCGGTGTTGTAACATTTAAAAACGCAGTTAAAGCAAAAGAAGTTGCAGCAGGAATTCCGCTTGAATATCTGTTACTCGAAACTGATGACCCTTATCTTGCGCCTGTTCCGTTCAGAGGCAAAGAAAACCAGCCAATGTATGTAAAATATGTTGCAGAAGAAATAGCAAAACTTCGCAATACCACAACAGATGAAATTGCTAAAGCTACAACTCAAAATGCTGAAAGGATTTTTAACTTCAATGCAAAATAAAGAAAGACTGGATAAATATTTAACAGATTTAGGCTACTTTGAAACAAAAAGCAAAGCAGCATCCGCAATTCTTGCAGGCAATGTTAAAATTAATGATGAATATATTACAAAAGCCGGCTTTCAAATAAATTTAAACAAGGAATACAATATTCAGGTAAAATCAATGCCTTACGTATCGCGAGGCGGATTTAAGCTCAAAAAAGCAATCGATACATTTAAGCCGCAAATTGAAAATCGTATTTGTTTTGATGCCGGAGCTTCAACCGGCGGATTTACAGATTGTCTTTTACAAAACGGGGCAAAGTTTGTATACGCAGTTGATGTCGGATATGGTCAGTTAGACTGGAAAATTCGTTCTGACAACAGGGTTAAGACAATTGAAAAAACAAACCTGAAAATCTGTGACATTTCAGATATATATTCTGATGGAGAGCTTTTAGCAGACCTTCTGGTAAGCGATTTGTCTTTTATTTCATTAACAAAAGTTTTAGAGAACCTAAAAAAACTTTTAGCTCCCGAGTTTCACGAAATGATTTGTCTTATCAAACCTCAGTTTGAAGCCGGAAAGGATAAAGTTGAAAAAGGCGGCGTTGTAAGAGATCCAAAAACACATATTGAAGTTATAGATAACGTAATAAATTATGCGAAAAACTTAAATTACTCAATAAAAGGTCTGACATATTCCTCAATCAAAGGCCCTGCAGGCAATATTGAATACCTTGTATGGCTTACAACAGAAAACATTGGTAACAACTATGATATCAAAGAAATTGTCGCAAGCGCATTTGAGAATCTAGTTTAAGTTAATATATTCAGGCTTTTTAGACAAATTCAATTCGATGTATTTAAAAATATTTAAAATAATACCCGGTTGAAAATAATAATTATTATCTGCAGGTGTAATTCTTAGCATTCCCTGATTAGTATTTACATTTGAAACTGATGCCAAAAACTGTTTATTTACAGCTGTAAACAAAATGTATCCGGATTTTGACTGAATCTCATCAATATTAAAACGGTTTGCATTAATTGCCGCAATTGTCAGATGAAACAACGAAACATTATCGGTATTGAAAACTTTATAACAGTTTTCAAAATGCACATTCTGAGCGGTAATTAACGTACTTAAGCTCATCTGTTCTCCTGCTGCCATAACCGGAGAACAAGTTAGTAAACATAAGCATAAAATAAGTTTAGCTATTCTTTCCATGATTCACCTGCATTCACATCAATTAGAAGCGGAACTTTTAGCGGCTGCTTTAATTCCATTGATTCTAAAATTAATTTCTTGACGATATCAAGTTCATCAATCGCTGTTTCAACAACCAGCTCATCGTGAACCTGTATTATCAAACGGGATTTTAAATTATTATCTTTTATAGCTTTTGCAAAATCAATCATTGCAATTTTAATAAGGTCAGATGCTGAGCCTTGCATCGGATGATTAATTGCCGCACGCTTAGCAAATTCTCTAATCATAGCATTCGGACTATTAATTTCATTTTCCAGATATCTGCGTCTGCCAAAAATAGTTTCTACATACCCCTGTTTTTCAACAAGTTCAACCATATTGTGCATGTAATCCTTTATACCCGGATATGTTTCAAAGTATTTGTTAATAAAGTTATCAGCTTCTGCAGCAGTTATTTTTAACCCCTTTGCAAGACCGTATTTACTTTGTCCGTATACAATTCCAAAATTGACAGCTTTTGCTTTATAGCGCATTTCTTTTGTTACTTCATCAATCGGAACTTCAAAAACCTTAGATGCTGTTATTGTATGAACATCAATACCTGAATTAAACGCATTTATAAGATTTTTATCGCCTGAAACATGTGCTAATATTCTTAACTCAACCTGCGAATAATCAGCAGATAAAATTAAATAATTATTTTTATCTTTCGGAACAAAAGCCTGACGAATCTTGTTACCTTCTTCTGTTCTTATCGGAATATTTTGCAAATTAGGGTTAGAAGAAGACAAACGGCCGGTAGTCGTAACAGTTTGATTATAAGAAGTATGAATTCTGTTATCTTTCGGGTCAATAAGCGCAGGAAGCGAATCCGTATAAGTCGATTTTAGTTTTGCATATTTACGGTATTCCAAAATCAACCGCGCGATTTCATAGTCCTCAGCCAAAATATTTAATACCTCAGCACTTGTTGAGTTTTTAGACTTACCGCGTTTTTTTGTTGTTTTTAACTGCATTTTATCAAACAAAATATGAGCAATTTGTTTTGGAGAATTCAGATTAAACCCTTCTCCTGAGAGATTAAATATTTTCTTTTCAATACCGCTGATCTTAAAATCAAACTCATTGGTTAAAATCTTTAAATAAGCTGTATCAACTGAAACACCCGTAATCTCCATTCCTGCAAGAACATGAGCTAAAGGAATTTCTATATCTGTCATAATATTATATTCTTTTTCATCAAGTTTATCTGACCAGCATTTAGTAAGTTCAAAAAGACTTGATATAACATCGCCGGCATAATCCTTCATAACAGACATATTATTATCTGCGACCGATGTTTTTTTTGTATCAGAAACTATTGTCGGCAAAATATGATCTATTTGCTCCATACACTGAATATCAAAATCCGTATTAGCATTTGAATCTTTGATATATGAAGCAAGCATTGTATCAAAAACAACACCTTCTAAATCAATTCCTAAAGATTTCAATATACAATCTTCGATTTTTACATCGTGCGAAACCTTTTTAACCTTTGAACTTTCAAATACAGGTTTTAACTTAGATACAACATAATCTAATTTTAACTGGTTATCAATATTATGAGAAACCGGAATATAAAAAGTTTCTGTAATTTCAGAAGCGTCACTTATATCGACTTTACCGTCTTGATATCCGTAATTTTTAGAATAACCGATACCAATACCATAAACTTTAGAATTTATCGCATTCTTAAAATCCGCAAAAATTTTAAATGCTATAACAGCCTTATTTGAAAGATTTTCAACAAGTGAATCTAAATCCGAAGAATCAGTAATTACTTTTGAATTATAATTTAAATCTTCTTTATTAACTTCAGACTGAACAGCTTGCGCAAATAGCCCCAGCTGCCCGTTAGCAGTAGAAACTTTTATTACAGGCTGAATTTCCATCGGCTCTTTGATTTCATCCTTTACTTCAATTGCAAAAGGCTGTGCATTTTTATCAAAAAGCTTCAAAATAAATTCAATATTTTTTAAAAAACTGTAAAACTGCATTGAACGTAAGAATTCTGTAACAGCAGCAATATCAGGCAGCTCAATTTTTGTTTTATCAAAATCGAATTCAATATCGACATCCTGAACAATTGTTGCTAAAAACTTACTAAGTTTAGCATCTTCAACACCGGTTTCAATTTTCTCTTTAACCTTACCTGTAAGCTTATCAGTATTAGCCAGAACATTATCAACTGTTTTATATTCACTCAACAGCTTAACCGCAGTTTTTTCACCAATCCCGCGAATTCCGGGGATATTATCAGATGTATCTCCGCGAAGCGCCTTATAATCAATTACCTGATTTGGATAAACTCCTAACTTTTCATGAACTTTATTCCAATCATATTCGGTTAATTCACCTTTTGATGGGATAATTACAGTCACACATCCGTTTTCGCGAATAAGCTGAAAAGAATCCTGATCACCTGTTAAAATATAAACCTTATGTCCAAGATCACACGCACGTTTTGAAATAGTACCGATAACATCATCAGCCTCAAATCCTTCTTTGGTGTAAATTGGAATGTTAAACGCTTTTAAACCTTCATAAATCAGACCCATTTGAATCCTCATAGGATCAGGCATTGCGACACGATTAGCTTTGTATTCATCATACTGTTCGGTTCTGAATGTATGGTGGGAAACATCAAACGCAACCCCGATTGCATCAGGCTTTAAATCTTCGTTTTTCAATAAATCGAAAACCGCTTTAAAAAAGCCATAGACAGCCCAGGTTGGAGTTCCGTCTTTTGTTTTCATATTAGTACGTTCAAGTGCATAATATTGACGAAATGCAAGCGCATGACCATCAATTAAAATTAATGTTTTAGACTCTCCCATCCACAATTCTCCCTTTTTACAAAATTTTCGCATAAAAATAAGCTTTTGGCAATTTAAATTATACAGAAGTAATTGCTTTTAAAATTTTATAAATTTCTTCTATTTTGTCTCTATCATCTTTAACACTATCAACAATCATATGAATATCAGCCAGCAATTCATTTGCCGGTTTCAAGTGTTCAGCATTAAACAACTCTTCAACCGTAACCCCTAAACATTCAATAATCTTTTCCATTGTTTGGGCTGTCATAAAGTTTTTACCGGTTTCAATACCAATCAGCGTATAAGTAGATATATTTATTTTTTCCGCAAATTTTTCCTGAGTAAGACCTTTTTTATGCCTTAATCGTTTTATTTTACTGCCGATTTCTCTTTTTATATCCATTTTTATATTTTACATTGTATTTAAAAATTTTAGAATAAGACTACATTATAACTTTTTACTTTTTTATGGTATTTTATATCACTATATATTAAGAAATATTAAGTTGAGATGTATTGTTATTACTGTATTTCCTAAAAAAGTGTAATTAAATATTCTATTTTTTATCAATTTCATGAACTCGAAATTTTTTATATAGAAGTAAGGGGAAACTTCTAAAAGGTAAAAGATAAATTAGAAAGTAAGAAAGAAAAAGAAAGGGGAATTCTTATGACATCATTTTCAACACAAGCAGTATGCGGACCGGTTATCGGATCATTAGTTGCAAAGGACAAAGGAGATGCATCAAACAGAACAAAATGCGCAGGAGCACAACTTGTTAACAATGCAAAAACAATGGCACAAACAGCATTAGTGGGTGGCGGCGTATACGGAGCAGCAAGAGCATTTATAAAACATCCAAATACAATAGTCGTACAAACAGGTGCAAAATTTTTCGATAAAATTATTAACGTAACAAAGTTACCAAAAAGTAACAAATTTGTTGATAAGTTACTAAAAATGCCGGGCAAAGCAAAAGCATTTGTACTAATCGCACTTCCTGCATTACTGGCAGTTGATTATATCAGAAGTAAACACTTATACAAAATGGGACAAATTGATCAAAAATATACAGATCAAGCCAAAATCGAAGAAAATACTAAGAAAAATATTTTAGGATAACAAAAAGGCGACACCTGTCTTAAGGTGTCGCCTTTTATATTTATATTATAAAAACTTAAGCAGAAATACCTGCTGATGCTTCTTTTGTCGGAAGTTTTAGAACTTCTGCATTTTTATGGTTCTTAACCATATCTGCTGTAACAACGAACTTATCAATATTTTCTTTTGTCGGAACATCATACATAACATCAAGCATAATTTCTTCAACAATAGAACGTAATGCTCTGGCACCTGTTTTACGCCTAATAGCTTCTTTTGCAATGGCTTCAACCGCATCCGGTTCAAACTCAAGGTCCACTCCGTCCATTTTTAGAAGAGCTTGATATTGTTTCAATACAGCATTTTTAGGCTCTGTTAGAATCATTTTCAATGTTTTTTCATTCAACTGATCTAAAACTGCATAAACAGGAACACGACCAATAAATTCAGGGATTAAACCGAACTTCATCAAATCATCAGGCTGTAATTTTTTCAACATTTTAACAGCATTAGCTTCTTTTTCAGCTTGTGACAATGCAGCTTTAGCGCCAAAACCAACAGAATTTCCTTCACCTGCTCTTGCATCGATGATTTTTTCCAAACCGACAAACGCGCCGCCAACTATGAAAAGAATATTGCTTGTATCGATTTCGATAAATTCCTGATGCGGATGTTTTCTTCCGCCTTGCGGAGGAACATGAGCAACAGTACCTTCAATCATTTTCAATAATGCCTGTTGAACACCTTCACCTGAAACATCACGTGTAATAGAAGTGTTTTCACTCTTTCTTGAAATTTTATCAATTTCATCGATATAAATAATTCCGCGTTCAGCTTTAGCCGAATCAAATTCAGCATTCTGATACAAACGAAGAAGAATATTTTCAACATCATCACCAACATAACCTGCTTCGGTTAATGTTGTAGCATCAGCAACTGCAAACGGAACATCAAGCATTTTTGCAAGAGTTTGTGCCAATAAAGTTTTGCCGGAACCTGTCGGTCCAACTAATAAAATGTTAGATTTTTGAATTTCTACAGCTTCTTTTCCTGTTTCTTTATTGTGTTTTAATCTCTTATAATGATTGTATACAGCTACAGATAACACTTTTTTAGCATCATCTTGTCCTACAATATATTGATCTAAATATTCTTTAATTTCGTGCGGTTTCGGGATTGGCTTTTCAGCTTTTTCAGGAGTTTCACCTTCTGCTGCGCTATCTTTTTCTTTTGCTTCAAAAAATTCTTCATCAAGAATTTCATTACAAAGCTCAACGCACTCATCGCAGATATAGACTTCAGGACCGGCAATAAGTTTTTTTACCTGGTCTTGAGTCTTTCCGCAAAAAGAACATTTTAATTTATCATCGTTTTTTGGCATTTAATTAAATCTCCAAATTTCTATTATTTAACAATATCACGGGAAATAACTTTATCAATCATACCGTATTCTAAAGCTTCCTGAGGTGTCATGATATAGTCTCTATCTGTATCCTTTTCAATCTTTTTAACAGGCTGACCGGTATTTGAAGCCAAAATTTCATTCAATGACTTTTTAATTCTGATAATTTCTGCAGCTTGGATTTCAATATCAGTAGCCTGACCTTGAGCTCCGCCTAAAGGTTGGTGAATTAACACTCTTGAATGAGGTAATGCCATTCTTTTACCTTTAGTACCTGAAGATAAAAGGAAAGCACCCATAGAAGCAGCCTGACCTAAACAAATTGTAGATACGTCTGCTCTGATGTGCTGGATAGTATCATAAATTGCGAAACCTGCAGTTACGCTTCCGCCCGGACTGTTAATATATAACATAATATCTTTTTCAGGATTTTCACTATCTAATAACAATAACTGTGCAACAACTAAGTTAGCAACCATATCGTCAATAGCAGTTCCCAAGAAGATAATTCTTTCTCTTAACAATCTTGAAAAGATATCGAATGATCTTTCACCTCTGCTTGATTGTTCAACAACTACAGGTACAAAACTCATGATTTAATTCCCTTTCTTATTTATAATTATAACTACGTTTTTTTAAGCTTCAACTTTTTCTTTAACTTCAACATATTCAATGTTATTGTTAGCAAGCAAGTAATCTCTAACTTTATCGTTAACGATTTGTTGAGATAAAGAAGACAAGAAGTCAGGGTTTTGACCAAATTGTTTCAATAAATCTTGAGGTCCTACACCATAAGCTCCTGCCATTTGTGCAATTTTAGTTTGGAAATCAGCTTGTTCAACCTTAATATCAGCTTCTTTTGAAATTTTATCAATAATTAAAGAATTTTTAATTCTTGTCATAGCATCTTCTGCTAAAGTTTTTTCAAATTCATCGCCTTGAGATTTTACAAAATCTTCCCAATTAATTCCTTGATAAGATAATCTTTGTTGATAATCAGCTTTTAAAGATTCAACTTCTCTATTTATCATACCTTGAGGAATTTCAACAGATGCTGATTCAACAATTGATTTAAATACTGCATTTTCTGCATTAACTTTTTTGATATTTTCTCTTTGATTATCAACATAATCTTTGATATCAGCTTTTAATTCATCAACTGTAGAGAATCTGCTTGATTTTTTAACGAATTCATCTGTTAATTCAGGTAAAATTCTTTGTTTAATTTCATTGATTTTAATAGCAAATGTAGCCGGCTGACCTTTTAATTTTTCATCATGATATTCTTCAGGGAAAGTAACTTGAATATCAAATTCATCTTTAATATTGTGACCGACTAACTGTTCTGCAAACCCAGGAATAAAGTTTGAATGAGCTAAATCTAAAGCATAACCTTTAGCTGCTCCGCCTTGAATAGGTTCACCGTTACAAGTTCCTTCAAAATCGAATACAACAGTATCAGTTTCATTTGAAGGTCTATCAAGAACAAGTTCCATAGAAGCATGTTGAGCCAAGAAACCTTCCAAAGCTTTATCAAACGCATTATTATCAGCTGCAGGAACTTCAACTTTCACATCAATTCCTTTATAAGAGCCTAAAGAAACTTCCGGTCTTGTTTCAACTTCAAAAGTAATCTCGACATCTTTGCCTGTTTCAAACTTGTAATCTGTAATTGCAGGCTGTGTGATAATATCTAATTTGTTATCATAAACAGCTTGACCTAAATATTTAGGCAATAAAATTTCTAAAGCTTCCTGACGGATTCTGTCAACACCAACGTGTCTTTCAACAACAGCACGTGGAGCTTTACCTTTTCTAAAACCGTCTACATTGATATATTGTGAAATCTTTGAAGCTGCAGTATTATAAGCACTTGTTGCTTCAGCTGCAGGAATTGTCATACTAATACTTACTACATTGTCTTTTAATTTTGTTAACTTTGTTTCCATTTTTCTAATATCCTTTTTTATTTACATGTATCTTGTTAAATTTTACCGCAAAAAATAATAAAATCAACTCATATAAACGAATTATATCCTTTATTATAGCCTTTCCCGCACAATTATTTACAAATACTTGCAACCTGATTGTCTTTGTGCTTCAATCAGAATATAATCAGGTGATTCCTCTTCAACCCGGTTAAGGAAATCAGGCAAGCGGCGGCCGGATTACCGCTAGTGACAAAGAAAAAGAAGGAAAACAACAAATGTTAAAAATCAGATTAAAAAGATTGGGTGCTAAGAAAAACCCTACATACAGAGTTATCGTAATCAACTCAACTACAAAAAGAGAAGGTAGACCTATTCAAGAATTAGGTCACTACAACCCTAAAACTAAAGAAATGAAATTAAATAAAGAAGCTGCTTTAGAATGGATTTCTAAAGGTGCTCAACCAACAGAAACTGTTGCATACTTAATCAAAAACTGCAACGAAGACGGTACTTTAAACTATGTAAAAAAAGAAACAGTTAAACTTTCTAAAAAAGCATTAGCTAAAAAACAAGCTGAAGAAGAAGCAGCAAAAGCAGCCGCTGAAGCAGCAGCACAAGAAGCTGAAGCTCCTGCAGAAGAAGTTGCTGAAGCATAATTTTCATAAAAACTTATGATAAAAAAAGAGCTCTTATTAAAGAGCTCTTTTTTTAAACACTTAATTTATAACCACCGCCATAAATCGTTTCTATATATTTTTTGCCATCTGCAATTTTATCAATTTTGCTTCTCAAGTGCCTGATATGAACACGTATTGTTTCTATATCATCATCCGGAGAATATCCCCAGATATCTTTCAAAAGCTTGGCTGAAGACACCATATTCCCATGGTTTTGAAATAAAAGATTAAAAATGTCGAATTCTATAGGTGTTAATTTTACTTGCTTATCTCCGATTTTAACACTATAAAGCTCCGGCAATAAAGTGATTTCGCCTAATGTAAGTAAATCTCTCACAGAAGCAGATTCCGGAATATGATTAGTACGTTTTAAAAGAGCACGCACCCTCACCAGAAGTTCCTCTATTTCAAACGGCTTTACAAGATAATCATCCACCCCGATATTAAAACCGTTCACTTTATCATTAAGCTGAGATAATGCTGTCAACATAATAATTGGGATATTTTTTGTTTCTTCATTTTGCCTTATTCTTTTAGCTACAGTAAAACCGTCAACCTCAGGCATCATTACATCCAATACAACAAGCCACGGGAGCTCCTGCTTGACAAGCGCAAAACCTTTAACACCGTCATATGCCTGAATAACATTATAACCGGCTAATTCTAAATTAACCTTAATAAGTTCATTTATTGCAATATCATCATCTATAACTAATATCTTATTATTCATACAAAAATTCTAATACAAAGGAGTAGTTTTTAAAATACCATTCATAAAACTTAACATATCCAAATATCAAAAAATGAACATATAAGTGTCTTTATGACATTTGTTCAAAAGTTAATGAAAGAATTTAACCCGAAAACTAACAAATTTTTATTTTTTATTATATTATGTAGTAGTGTGAAAATATACATTTATTTAATAAGGAGAAACGCAAATTGACAGATACACCTTTAGAAATGTTTCAAGCAACAGAACAACATGAAAGACACTTAGGCCAGCATGTTCTTGCTGAATTTTTTGAATGTGATCCAAATACATTGAATAGCTTAGATAAAGTTGAAAAATACATGATAGATTCTGCTTTAGAATGCGGAGCAACTATCGTTCAAAAATGTTTCCATATGTTTAACCCGTATGGAGTTTCAGGGGTAGTAATTATCGCAGAAAGCCACCTTGCAATCCACACTTGGCCTGAACTTGGCTATGCGGCTGTTGATTTATTCACATGCGGTTCAAAATGCGACCCTAAAGTTGCTTATGAATTTTTGAAAAAGAAATTCAGTTCTAAAAGAGCTAGCTTTACCGAATTAAAAAGAGGTATTATTTCAGATGAAACAATGAAAGTCGTTGAAAAACCTTTTGAAATTATGGAACAAATCGAAAGCTAATAATAGATTTAATAGAAACTAAAAAATCCGGTTTATTTAATTAAATCGGATTTTTTTATGGCTTCCGGTATAAAATTAATTAAATCTTGTGCCATAACAGAATAAGCAGTTAAATTTTCTGCCGCGATATCACCACAAAGTCCGTGTAAATAGACTCCAAGAGCTGATGCTTCAAATAAATCCATACCTTGAGCGGCAAGCCCTGCAATCATGCCAGTTAAAACATCACCTGAACCGGCTTTTGCCATAGAATTATTGCCTGTTGTATTTAAATATTTTCTACCGTCAGGCGCTATAACTACTGTTTTATGGGTTTTTAGAACAGTTACAGCATTATAAATCTTAGAAATCTTTTCTGCGGCTTTTCCCGTATCATTTAAAACCTCATCTAATGCACAATCCAAAAGTCTTGCGGCTTCTTTCGGGTGAGGGGTAAACATAACATTTAAAAGCTTTTTAGATGTAAAAAACTCAGGCATTTTTGATAAAATATTTAACCCGTCAGCATCAATTATCAGTGGTAAATTTTGAGGTAAATTATTTATCACTGTTTGAAAAAGTTCAACTGCTTCACGATTTTGCGATAACCCACAGCCTATTTCAACAACATCCGAACCCGATAAATGCAGTAATACTTCTTTCCTTGGTAAAAATACAAGATTTGACGTTTGAGCTGCAACCGCATCAATTACACGCTCGGTTGAAGCTAAAAAACAATACCCGCACCCGACTTTAAGCGCAGAAACGCTTGATAAATAAGCAGCTCCCGGCATGTAATCAGAACCTGCTATATTTAAAACTTTACCGTAAGTTCCCTTATTAGAATTTTCAATACGCTTTGGAAGCTTATAATCCATTCTGCCTTATTGCCTCATAAGCTACAATTGCAACAGAATTTGATAGATTAAGACTTCTTTGCCCCTCCATCATCGGAATAGTTCTGGCATGAGAATCTTTTACGTATTTATCAGGCAAACCTCTTGTTTCAGGTCCGAATACAATAAAATCACCGTCTTTAAAATCAATATCTGTATACAATTTATCGGTTTTTGTTGTCAAATAATAAAACGTACCGTCAGGAAATTCATCGTACAACTGTTCCATTGTGTCAACTTTATGTAAATCCACACTTTCCCAATAATCAAGCCCTGCACGCTTTGTATATTTACTTGAAAGCGAAAAACCAAGCTTTCCTACCAAATATAAACTTGCCCCGCAACAAGCGCAAAGTCTTGCGATATTTCCGGTATTTTGCGGAATTTCAGGTTCATATAAGACAATATTTAACTTACTCTTTGTCATTCAAAACAGCCTTTGCTTCGATTACAACAGGTAATCCTCGAACTACACAAAAAACAATCGCAATAACAGCAAGCCAATATCCCACTTGGAATACTACATCCGCATGCGGTAAATTAGGAATTTTAGATGCCACAATAACAATAAATGCAAGTACTTTTGCAACTGCATAACTTATTCTCATAAATTTTGAACCGGTTATAAATTTACAAACAGGATTTTGCTGCATACCAAATGGGGTATAACCTTTCTCCATAGCTGCACTTCTGATTGTATCAGTCACGAACCCTCTAGTTATGGCAATAAGCGGGAATAAAATAGAAAGCCATCCTTGAACAGCAAACAAAATCCAATAGGTATTTTCAACAATTCTATCACCCATGATATCAAGTAATGCACCTAATTTAGAAACTTCGTTAAATTTTCTTGCTACCCATCCGTCAACACCATCCAAAGCAAATGCTAAAATAGTCAATACCAGTGCCCAAATATAAGCACATACACTTTGTGGCATCGCTAATATTAAATAAACTGCAACAAACATTAAGAATATTCTAAATATTGATATAAAATTTGCCATAACATCCTCTTATACTAAACTATAACTTTTTTGATCTTGAAAGTGCCCAATCAAAATTATCAAGATTTTTAGCTCTATCACCAAGCATAATTTTTTCAGCTTCTTCTAAAATACTAACAACAATAAATCCGTTTTCACCGTCTGAACGAGCTTTTTTACCGGATTCACAGCAGCTGATAAAGTGCTGGCATTCAAGTTTTAAAGGTTCAATTTCAAGGACATCAGGCTGAATAACTTCACTGCTGCCTGCTTTGAAATTATCATAAATTGTCAATTTATGATCAGGTACTGTATCATCTAAAATTGCAGTTTTCTTTGTACCGCGAACCAGTAATTGAACGTGTTTTTTAGGTGTAATCCAGCTATCCGCAATCTGCCCTATCATACCGCCTTCAAACTCAATTGAGATATGTGTAATATCCATAATATCATTTCTATCTGAAGAAGCACCGACCGCTGAAATAACTCTTACAGGGTCTTTGCCTGTCACATAACTCATCATAGAAACATCATGAGGTGCTAAATCCCACATTACACTTCTATCATTTTTAAAATAATTAATATTTAATCTATCACTTTGAGCGTATACAATATCACCCAAAACACCTTCATCAATAAGCATTTTCAAACGATTTACCGCAGGATGATATAATAATAAGTGACCAACCATAAGAATAAGCCCTTTGCTGTCTGCTAAATCAGTCAAATCTCTAGCTTCCTGTGCTACAGTTGAAATAGGTTTTTCTACATATACGTGTTTACCGGCTTCAAGCATTGCTTTTACAAACTTATAGTGAGTATGAGAAGGTGTGACTACAACAACTCCTGTTATCTCATCACTATTTAAAATATCATTAAAATCTTTTGTAGTTTTAACATCCGGATATTGCTCTTTAACTTTTGCCAGATTTTCATCATCCAGGTCGCAAACCATTCCTAAAGCATTTAAGTTATAAAAATTTCGGACAATATTTCTGCCCCATAAGCCGCAACCTAACACTGCAATTTTTTGTTCACTCATATTTCCCTAACCTTCTTATATTTAACTATTCTTATTTTAATTATAAACTTGAAAAGATATTTTGCAAATACTTTACATTAGTATCTGTTTCGTCTTTCCTGCTCTCTTAAAGCGCGTGCATTTTCTACACGCATGTTATACATTTGTTCATAACGTTCAAAAAACAGATCTCTATATTCATCAGGAAATATATTTGCAAGCTTATCAAGCAACGGTCTTGGTATTTCAGAAAGATTAACCATTCTGTCAAGCTGTTCATTTGTTAAAGGATAAAGAGGTTTGTAATTTTTATAAAATATATGATTACATTCCGCTTCAACCTGTGATGAATACTTAGAAACCTGTTTACCAAGCTTATATGTTACAATATTTTTATCATATAAAATTCCGTTATAACCGCCCATAACAAGTCTTATAATTAAATCATAATCAGCAAGAAGTTTAAATTTCTCATCAAATCCGCGAAGCTCGCTTAATACTGATTTTTTGAAAAACAATGCCTGTCTGGCGCAAGGCGAAACCTGAAAAGTATTTAATATTGCAGGCGTAAATTCAAAAACATACCCGTCAGGCGGACAACAATAAGCAGGAAAATAACAAAAATCAGCCTCGTTTTCTTCCATAGCCTCAACAATTCCTGCAATTGCTGTTATATCCTGATAAAAATCATCACAACTTAAAAATGCGACATACTTACCTTTTGCTCTAAGTAAACCCTTATTCATAGCATCAAACTTTCCTCTATCAGGCTCTGAGAAAAATGATATAAATCCTGAATTTTTATACTCTTTTAATAAAATTTCTGTCCCGTCAGATGAGGCATTATCAATAATAATATGCTCAATTTGCGGATAAGTTTGTTTATCAAGCAGATTTATTAGCAGGGTAAAATCATCAGCCTGCTCGTTTTCTACGATATTTGAAGTTGGTGTAATTATGGTCACATCAGGTTCATACATAATTTTTATTCCTTATATTTAGTAATTCAAATAAACATTGCGAAGAATTTGTTCTTCTATATTTTTCTTATCAGCAGGAGAGGTTTTTGCATCATTTATCATAATATCAAATGCGTAAACTTTTCCTCTTCTTGTAGTTATATATCCGGCAATAGCACTGGTATCAGATAATGTACCGGTTTTTGCTCTTAAACTATCTTTAAAATAAAGCATTCTGTTTTTCAAAGTTCCTTCACCCGGTTTTGGAAGATATTGTTTAAAGCTTTCAAAATCTTCATTTGAAGCTTTATAAACAAGAAAATCTGTCATAAAATCAGATGTCATAAGGTTATTTTTTGAAACACCACTGCCATCTACTATTTTTATATCATCAGAATTCAAGTTCACTCTTTTCAAATACTCATCAAGCATTGCAAGAGAATTTGAAAGACTGCCTTGTGAAGAGCTCCAGACAGCACCTGCGTATTTAAACAAGCTTTCTGCCGCCAAATTGTTGCTGTTTTTCAAGATTGGTGTAAGAACTGTTCCAAAATCATGTTCTATTGTATCAACGTGATAAACATTATTTTCCGGAAGTTTTGCATTTTTAATCTGTGCAAAGTACTCAAATTTCTTACTCCTTATGGCATCTTCAAGACGCAATATAAAATTCATCTTAGGATTTGCAACAGGAAGCATTACAGATGAAATTTTTGAGACACTTCCTGATACATTAAGCATATTTGCTGCAATTGTTGTATTTTTTTCGACTTTAATATTTGTAGGTACTGTCAAATCAGTAACAACAAGATTCATAAAAGTCAAAGGGTAAAACGGTTTGACGGTAAGTTTTGCAGCAACATTATTACCTGTCGGAGTGACATCAATTTTTATAAGGTTTTTATTTATGTTGTACGCACTGAATTTTGGCATTAAAGGATTCATATCATCATCCCACTGCCATCCTTCACCCCATTCGACATTATCGAATATACTTTCATCAACATAGAAAGTTTTTGGTGCAATGTTTTTACTTTTTGCAGTTTCGATAAGCTTTTCCAAATCTGATGTTGCAAGAAGCGGGTCACCGGAAAGTTTTAGATATAAATCATTATTTGTACTTTTATATAACGAGGTTTTAAAAGTATAATCCGCACCAAGCATATCAACAGCAGCAGAAGAAGTCACAAGCTTTAGAGTTGAAGCAGGCTGTCTTGGCACTCTTTCATTAAGTGAAAATACAGAATTTTTTGATGCGGTATCTTTCACAGAAACAGAAATTGCACTGTTATTTATACCTAAAGATTTTATTGTTTTGGTTAAAGATTCAGCGCTTACCGTTGACATTGTAAAAATAAAACTTAAAAACAAACCGATTATTTTTCGCATAATACTTTTACCTCATAATTATTTTTTATATCATTTAATACCGGATTTTTTGTTCGAAATTCATACATTTCATCGATTTTGAGCTCCGCTGAGACAATTCCTTCGCCGCTCATAATAGACACAAGTTCTTCGCCTTTATAATCTATTATACGGGATTCTCCAAGATTATATTCTCCGTTTTCTATATATCCTGACTGAGTTAAGGCAATCATATAGCACTGATTTTCAATTGCACGTGACTTTGTCATCATCTCCCAAGGTATAGGCTTTTTAGAACCCCATGCCGCACAATTAACCAAAACATCAGCACCTGATTTAGCATACGCTCTGTAGATTTCAGGAAATCTTATATCATAACAAACTGTTAAACCGAAATTTACCCCGTCAAGATTTACCATAACAGGCGAATCGCCCGGTGTAATATATTTCCCCTCGTCACAACCGTAATACGAATACAGATGATTTTTAGAGTATGATGTCAAAAGCCTTCCGCATCTGTCAAAAACAGGACAGGTATTATAATATTTTCCGTTTAATTCTGTTATATAACTGCCCCCGATAATATTTATCGAATACTTTTTAGCAAGTTCGGATAAGAATTTTGAAACATCACCATTCTGTAAATTCTGAGCTGTTTTTATAAAATTAGAACAAGACCATCCGACAGTCCAAACCTCAGGTAAAACAAGCACATCCGTATCAAGCGGAAGTTCATTTTCAACCAGAGATTGAACTTTTTTTATATTAGCCTCAACATCACCTATGGCAGATGACATCTGAAGCATTGAAATTTTTATTTTCTTTTGTTCCATAATTTAAGCTTTCTCGCTTCTTGATATTTTTCCGGTGCAGATTTTTCAAGTGCAAGCAATGAATTCCTAACCTCTTCTGCAACCTGTTCATCGGTTTTATCATCTGTATAAATAGGTTCACCATATATATTTAAAAGCCGGCAAGGACCGATAGGGGAAGTCATTTTATCCCATGACGGAAACCGTACAAATGTGAAATCCGGCGAATACCAGTGAACAGGAATAATAGGAACATTAGCTTCTCTTGCAAGAACAATAGCTCCTGATTTAACCTTATGAACAGGACCGCGCGGACCATCAACCATAATCGCGATATTTTCACCGTTTTTTAATTTTGAAATCATTTTTAAAGTACCGGAAACCGAGCCTTTACGATTAGAAGAACCGCGGCAAAGCTGGAATCCCCATTTATCACAGACTCTTGCAATAATTTCACCATCTAATGAGTTACTAATTAAAATATTAACATTACCTCTATCAGGAAGACCGTGCACACAAAACTGGTTTTCATGCCACATAGCATAAATACACGGAGTAATTTGAGGATTGTTATATTCTCTGATATACGTAAAAAATTCCTGAACCTTCATAATCCTATATGCAAGATTCGAAACCTGATCCATGTTTTTTCTATTAATAAGCCTAACCATAGTATAATAATTGTACCACACAAAAAGCTAAAAGACAGATTATTAAATTTGTAACTTATAAAATAAAGCAAAAAAAGTTCTTGACAGAAAAAAATGTTTAGCATAGAATCATAAATGTGGTTACACCGGGATGTGGCGCAGCTTGGTAGCGCACCTCGCTTGGGACGAGGGGGCCGCACGTTCAAATCGTGTCATCCCGACCATTTTCAAAAGGCCGTTTCTTAAAAACGGTCTTTTTTAGTAAATAGACAAAGATGAGGGATAAGAAAAGTGGATTTTATTTCATTAACAATAAAGTTTTTAACTCTGTTAGCTGATTTTGTCGGCAATTACGGTTTGGCAATCATTTTATTAACAATTATAGTTAGAGGAGCAATGTGGCATTTGAATGTTCAGCAGCAGCGTTCTATGAAGATGATGCAGACCCTTCAGCCAAAAATGAAAGCTATTCAGGACAGATACCAGAGCAACCCGCAGGTTATGCAGCAAAAAATGATGGAGTTCTACAAAGAACACAAATTTAACCCGATGGGCGGATGCTTACCGCTTTTAATCCAAATGCCGATATTTATCCTGTTATATTCAGCATTAATAAGCCCTCAATTCATTCAAGTCGCAGGCGATCAGCACTTTTTATTTGTTAAAAGTTTAGCTACAACAATGAGAGCAACCGCAGGAATCTCTGAAAACGGAGTTTTGGGTGCTGCTAAAGGTGATAAATTTATCCTTGGCAACACTGCAACAGTTTATCTTCCGGGTGAAGAAATCAAAGGTGTAAAAGTTGCAGATCCTGCTACTGCTGTTGAAATTCAAGGAGAACTTGAACCTGGTAAAGATGTAGATTTAGCAGTAAGTCTTGACCACATCAAATTAAAATTCAGCCAGCAGGATAAAATTGAAAAAGCTGATTTAACTGTAACTAACAGCAATATCCGTGAAAACGAAACAATTACATTTGTCAGAGATGGCGGTGTTTTAAAAGCCACAGTTCCGACTGTTGCCGTTGCAAAAAAACTTCACTGGGATGTTTTATTGCTAATCGCGTTATTTGCAATTACAATGTTGATTTCACAAAAAATTATGATGGCAATGAACAAAAACGATTCTGCTGATCCTACTCAGCAAGCATTGCAAAAATCAATGGGAACATTTATGCCGCTTATGATTATCGCAACATTTGTGATTATTCCGATTCCGGCAGGGGTATTATTGTACTTGATTACAAGTAACATTATCCAAATCCTTCAAACAATTATCATAAACAAACAAATTGACGCTGAACAAGCTAAGAAAAAAGAAGCTGTTAATGATGATGAACTAAAAAATGCAAAAAAAATAAACGAAAAATAATTAAACAAATATAAAAACAGCTCCAATTCATACTATTGGGGCTGTTTTATTTACAAAGGAAGATTATGAATATTTCAGAATTTGATTATGAATTACCCGAAAACTTAATAGCTCAGCTGCCTGCAGATAAACGCGAAAACTCAAAAATGCTTGTGCTTGATAAAAACAACAAAACAATCGAACATAAACATTTTTTTGATATTACTGACTATATTGACAGTGATTCTATCCTTGTTTTGAATAACACAAAAGTTCTTCCTGCTCGTCTTTACGGGACAAAAGAAACAGGTGCAAAAATCGAAGTTTTTCTTTTGGAATCTCAAGGTGAAGGAAAATTTTGGTCTTGTCTTATCAAACCTTCAAAAAGAGTTAAGCCGGATAATATTATTACAATCAGTGATGAATTAAAAGTTCGTCCTGTTAAGCGTCTTGAAGATGATGGGGAATGGCTTGTTGAACTAATTTATGATGGCGATTTATTTGAAATTCTTCATAAAGTCGGTAATATTCCGCTTCCGCCATATATTGAAAGAAAACTAAAGTCAGAAGAATTAAAACAATTTGATATGGAACGTTATCAAACAGTTTATGCAAAAGACGAAGGTTCTGTTGCCGCACCTACCGCCGGATTACATTTCACTCAAGAAATACTTCAGAAATTAAAATCAAAAGGCGTAGAAATTGCATACGTAACCTTAAATGTCGGTCTTGGCACATTCAGGCCGGTAAAATGCGAAAATATTTTAGACCACAAAATGCACTCTGAAACCTTTGAAATAACCCAAGACGCCGCAGATAAAATAAATTTAGCAAAAGAGCAAGGGAAAAAGCTTATTGCAGTGGGTACAACAACTGTACGTACACTTGAAACAGCATATCAAAAATACGGATGCATTAAAGCATGTCATGACCATTCCGAGCTTTTTATTTACCCGCCGTATGAGTTTAAAGTCGTAGACAAACTCATAACAAATTTCCACCTGCCAAAATCAACACTTTTAATGCTTGTAAGCGCACTTGCAGGTAAAGATTTTATTTTTAAAGCTTATCAGGAAGCAATCAAAAATGAATACAGATTTTTCAGCTACGGCGATTGCATGCTTATCAAATAATAACTATTTCAAATTTTTATTTACCCTTTTCGCGAAAAATAATCTCATATCCTAAAGTTTCTGCAATATCAGCAACTTCTGAAAACTTTATTGTTTCTTTTTTTAACTTTGCATAAAAATTTGAATAGCAATCGCTGGTATTTTTACTTTGTGCAATACGACTTACGAGTTTTCTTAACGATAGCCCTTTATAAATAGTCAAAGTTTTTATAAAATCAATAATTTTAATATTGTCAAATTTGTATTCCATTTTTCTATGTTATACTTTGCGCCAAATAAAAACAAACCAATTGACATATTATAGTTGTACACATATAATTATTAATTACATGACTATAATTTATTTGATTTTAACGACAGAAAGGTGTGTAAAAATGAAAAATATGTATTTAAAATTTGGTTTTACTTTAGCTGAGGTACTTATAACTCTTGGGATAATAGGAATAGTTGCAGCGATTACTATTCCCGGACTAATAAACACTAACAAGGCACATAAATTACACGCACAATTTTTGAAAACATTTTCTACACTCCAACAAGCATTTAAATTAATGGAAAACGATGATATTTCAATGGATCCAAATACATATGGAAGACGAGAATTTTGCGATAATATATTAAGCAAATATTTAACCGGCGCAACAATATGCGGAAATTCAAATTCAGCACCCTGCTATAAGATAAACGGCGGTAAACCGTATAAAACATTATCAGGTAAAAACATATCAACAATATATCTGGATGATGGGCAAGTATTATTAAAAGATGGCACCTTATTAATGTGTGAATCTTCAGGACATGCCTGGGAAACCTGGATTAGTGCGGACATAAACGGATACAACACACCTCCAAATATATGGGGTTATGACTTATTTACTTTTCATTTTGTTGACGGAGAACTTCGAACTATGGGTGATTTAAAAACTCAATACCAAGCCGAAAAAGATTCCTTATGTGACTTAAATGGAAAATCTGCCCTAAATGGAATAACTTGTGCATTAAAGGCAAAAAATGATCCTGAATATTTTAAACGAATTGTTAAAATGCACTAATTTGACTTTTTATTTCTCTCCATTAAACCATATGATGGATACATTATTTTTTGATATTGAGTAAAATAATGTATGGGAGGTAGTATAAGAGCATGTTCTCAGAAATGATTCAAGGTTTACTAAATTCAGGCGGACGTGGTGCAGCAATGCAACGAGCATCACAGTTAAATAATTATGTCAAAAACGCTTCAAAGACAGTCAACCCGCAGCAAAGCATGGCAAATTCGCTTGATGCAATTTACCCGCCATCAGCTGATAATGTTCAATCTTTTGAAAAAATTCTTGCAAATACTACCCAGTCAAATTTCGGTTCTCTTCTTCTTAATCCAAAATCTTTGAATGTCAGCGGAAGTATTTATGATGATGATATTGATACATCAGGAATTACTGATGCAAATTTAAGGAGAGCTATTCAGGAAGTTAACGATGCATCAAGAAAATATCATCCTGAATCCAATAAAACACAACTTTTAGGCATGATAAATAAAGTTGCACAACGTCACGGTATAGATGAAAAACTTGTACAAGCCGTAATTAAACAAGAATCAGGCTTTAATCCTAATGCGACATCAAGAACAGGGGCTATGGGATTGATGCAATTAATGCCTTCAACCGCAAAATCTTTAGGTGTAAACGATCCTTATAATGCGGCTCAAAATGTTGATGGCGGCGTAAGATATTTAAAATCAATGTTAAACAAATATAATGGGAATATAATTTTAGCACTTGCGGCATATAATGCCGGCCCTGGAGCTGTAGACAAATATTCCGGGGTTCCACCTTATAAGGAAACCCAGAATTATGTCAAAAATATTTTGTCTAATTACCTGTAATTAGTGTAAATAATTCATATTTTGATTATGCAAAACCTGCCATGCACATCCCCAGCCATCACCGTTTTTATTACATCTATTTTCATCTGGACCTCCTACAGGAACAATTGAACCATTACTGTAATAAAAATCAAATAAGTCTTTTCCTATAGTATTTGGCTGAGATTTTCCATTTACATCTATATAACAAACTATATACGAGCCACTACGATAATTACTATCGCCTCGACACCATATTCCGGCACCATTTAACAATAAAAACTTATAATAATTTCCTATAGCATGATTACCGCCATAAGTCTGTCCGTTTAACATTTTATAATTTTTCGGATACATACACCTACCTTTGCTATCATCAAGACCGCACTCTAATGCTACTTTTAAAAAAGGTTTAATATTATTAAATATGAGACTGGCAGATTTGGCATCTAGTCCGGTAATGCCCCAGCCCGGGACTTCTCCGTATTCTTCTTCAGCCATTTTTATAGCTTGAGTTAAGATAGATTGGGTTTCCCGAAGCTTAACAACAGTTTGCCGTTCAAAATTCTTTTGAATAAGATTTGGAATCGTAATCGCCGCAACAACACCGATGATACCAAGGGTTATGAGAACTTCGGCTAAAGTGAAGCCGGTGTTAAACTTGAAAGGAGATAACTGAAACGCGCCTAAATTAAACTTTAAGCAATTACCCCCCCCCGTTTTTCTAATTTCTTGTTAAATTTCATAATTTTTCTCCTTTTTATTTATAATTTTGACAATACATGCTGTAATTTATCTAACTTTTTATTATCAGTTCCAATACCGCATAAAAGCATTGTAGATTTTTCATTAGTCTTTTCATCTTCAACATTAAAATCTTCATAAAGCATTTCAGAAAGTTCATATCCTGAAATTCCCGGAACTTTTATTAAAACTTTTGTCGGATCATCTCCAAAGAATTCACATCCTCGGCATTTTTCTCTAATTTTATCAAGTCTTGTTACAAGATTATCTATTTCTTTTCTGCCTTCACGCGAATTCAAGTACGCAATATTATCCTCGATTGATGCCAAAAGCGGATATGACGGTGATGTTGTTGTAAACATGCTTAAAGCCGGTTTCACATCAATTTCGCAGTTACAGTGAAGAAGTGCAGTAGGATTCAAGCCGCCTGCGGTTTTGTGAAGTGATTGAACCGTAAAATCTGCGATATTAACAGCAGATAACGGTAAAAGTTCTGAAAAAGGATATAACGCCCCATGAGCTTCATCAACAATTAAAAATGCTCCATGACGTTCACAAATTGCTTTTATTTCTTCAATATCAGAAATTATACCCTCATAAGAAGGGGATGTAATAATAACAGTTCTAATACTATATCTGCTTAAATAATAATCAATAACTTCCGGCTTAACTTCAAGCGGTACACCCCATTCTTCATCAATTTCAAGGTCATAAGTTAAAGCTCTTGCGCCGGCAAGTTTAACAGCATTAAAATGACACGGGTGAGAATTTGAAGCTATTAAAACTTTATCACCAACCTGTGTACAAGATAATACAGCCGCAATAATACCACTTGTTGAACCGTTAGTCAAAAATGTAGTTGAATATGTATGATAAATAGAACGTGCTGCTAGCTGTGCCATTTCCAAAGCTTCCTGCGGGTCATGACATTCTGTTTCAGAAATATCCAGTTTGTACATTTCCTTTAAGGGTTCATAAATAAAACATCTCTGTCCGTGAGATGGGGTTGTATATAATATCTTATCAGTCTTTTTACCTAATAATCGAACTAAACTCATCGTATTCCTATTTATTCTTAATCTCTACACTGCGTTTTGCACAAAACTGGGTTAAAACCATTTTGTCATGACTTGATTCATATACAAACTGTCCGGATACTGTATATCCGCCTTCACTACGCTTTTCAATACGGATAGGCTGGAATGTACAATTCAAACTAACAGTATCAGATAACGGAAGTGTAACATTATATGAGCCTTCAATATTAAGATTTTCATTTGTTTTCAATTTCATACCGCCTGCTGAAATATCAAGTGTTGAAATTTTATAGCAATTGCCATCCATTAATAATTCAAGTTCGTTCATATATTTAATACGGGTATATTGACGTCTTTGTAAGAATTTATGTTTTGCAGGGCTTGCAATAATCAGGGTCTTGCCATTAATTTCTTTTGCATAAGAGTCAAAATAAAGCTTTCCATGACTTGTTTGGGTATAAAATTCGCAATAAGTATCAATCAATACGCCTTCAGGCTCATACTCAAGTTCTAATGTAAAATCTCCTGCCCGAACAGCTGTAACTTTGCCTCTGTTTGCAAATTTAAAATTTTGCGGAATCATTAATATTTCCTGATTTTCAACAACTAATTCTCTCATCTTTACCCTTTCTAAATATACCTTTATAGTGTAATTATACACTAATTTGATAACAATGGCATAATGTTAAGAAAAGAAAAGCCCCTCTTAAAAAAGAGAGGCAAGCTGAGCAATCAGAAGAGTTGAGGATTTACATGATTATAATAAGAGTATTTCAGTCGTATTTCATTAGCTAAAATATCAATCAATCGTTAAAAAATATTAGCTTAAAGTAGTGAATAATTGTAATTTATATATACATATGATAAAATACCGTTATTAGAAAATAGGAGTAACATATGAAAAAGATACTATTTACAAGTTTAATTGCAGGGATTTTTTGTTTAGGACAAGCAGTTATGGCAAATTCTCCATACGGCTACTTAGGACCGCAAAATGAAGGAAACAGAAATTTTGCAACATTAAAGCAGCACCAGTTTGAAAAAGAAGAAGCATTGGATTTTGTTAATAATCCTGAACAATACAAAGATAAAAGAGAAAAAAAAGAAAAATTTTTAGACTATCAGGCAGGTAAAGTTGATGTAGGAAACCGCCAGACCCAAATAAATTTGCAAAATACCAGACCAAATTCAGCAGGCATGCAATTTATAAAAGGTGAGGACGGTAAAATAAAAATTCAAGGAGTTCAATAGGGGTAAATAATTGCTATCAATTGTTTAAAAATCATCCCAATTGTTCAGCTTGGCAGTGTTTTTACACTCATTATCCACCATAAAGAGGTTTTTTCGAATAAAAAGTGTTAAAATTCGTTAAAATACTTGCATTGATTAAAATTTTTTATATAATGAGAAAGTACACAAGAAGAAGGAGTTTTATTTATGAACAAAGAAGAATTAGTACAAGAAATTTCTAAAAAAGCTAACGTTACTCAAAAAGAAGCAGCTGAAGTTTTATCTTCATTAGTAGATACAATCCAAAAAACAGTTGCTAAAGGTAAAAAAGTTACTTTAGTAGGTTTCGGTACTTTCGAACCTCGCAAAAGAGCTGCTAGAACTGGCAGAAACCCTCAAACCGGTAAAGAATTAAAAATTCCTGCAAAAACAGTTCCTGCATTCTCAGCTGGTAAAAAATTCAAAACTATCGTTAACGGAAAATAGTTTCTATAACGATATTAAAGATATCGGAGCTCTCGTTTCTGACGGGAGCTCTTTTTTATGGTATGATTAAATAAATAATAATTAGGGAGAAGATAAAATGCTTGATACAATATTAGCAGGCTTAATCAGCTGGATAGAAAGTGTTATTACAGCCATGGGACCTTCAGGAATTGCACTTTTAATGGCAATCGAGTCATGCAATATTCCATTACCAAGTGAAGCTGTATTACCGTTTGCAGGTTATCTGGTTTCAAAAGGAGAAATGGGATTTCATGCTGCAGCAATTGCAGGTGCTATCGGATGTGTATTAGGCTCAATTCCATCATATTATCTGGGTTACTTTGGCGGAAGAAAATTCTTTGAAAAATACGGCAAATACATGCTTGTATCTAAAAAAGACCTTGATGATGCTGATAAATGGGTTGAAAAATACGGAGACTGGGCATTTTTCATTTGCAGAATGCTGCCTGTAATAAGAACATTTATCTCACTTCCGGCAGGTATTTTAAAAGCTAAAAAACGTACTTTTTTCACACTTACATTTTTAGGTTCACTAATCTGGAGTTACTTACTTGTTTATGTAGGCGTAAAACTTGGCGAGCACTTAGATAAACTAAAAGATATATGGCATAAATTCGACATAGTAATAATCCTTGCCATCATTATTCTAGGCGGAATCTATATATGGAAACACATTAAACATTTAAAAGAAGATTAATCTTCAAAAATAAATAATTTATAAATTTATAAAAACATCAAATAAATTCACTGTGGCAATCTGTGCCGCCGGTTTTGATAAGCCCGTATTTGTCTGCGATTTTAGCAACTTGCTCAGGATTTGAAAATTTAATATACTTGCGCCATCTTGGATACGGATAAAAAACTTCAACACCGTCAAGCCCCAAGTCTTTTAAATCTTTTATAAAAGTTTCCAAAGATAAAGCCCAGCAACAGCAAGGATGAGCAAGTACTGCAATTCCACCGGCTTCATGTATAGCTTCTATAAGCTCTGTTATATTTCGTTTTGCAAAAAATCTTACTATATCGGCTTCTGTACCACGTTTGTCTTTAGAGTAAAACTTTTGCATTTTTTCATTATGAACATCTATTCCATAAGCCAAAAGGTGAAGAAAAATATACTTATACCACACATCAAATTCAACACCGGGTATAGCCTTTGTTTCAGGATGATCAATATAACCTTGAACAGTATTATGATCAGTTATTGAAAAATGTTTATATCTTTTTATTTGAACAGCCTGTTTTTCAATTTCCTCAAACGAAGCTAAACCATCTGAATAATTTGAATGAATATGCAAATTAATCCGATTTGCTTTGTAATCTTTAAATGACATCTGTTTGATTAAATCTTTGTAATTTTTCATTGTTTTTCTAAACCTATTTGTAATAAAATTATACTACAATAAAGGAGAGTTTATGTCCAAATTAAAAATAAAGAATAGCATATGGTTTGTTTTAGCTGAAGGTATTAAAATTTATTTTTCAAACATTGATAAGTTTTTTATGTATATGTTATTTCCGGTTTTCGGACAGATAATCGGTATATCATTAGCTTTTGGTTTATCTTTAGGTTTTGCAGATACAATAACAGCCAAAGCAGCAAGTATTGGAAGTGCGTTGTTATTTGTAATCCTTTTGGCTTTACCGGGACTTTTGATTTTTGTAAAAGCATTTTGGGATTTTATGGTTGCCTATGTTGCACTAAACTCAATGACTGAAGGTGCTTTAAATACAGGTAAAGTTTACGATTTCCAATCGCATAACGAAGTTGCAACCCGCAGAACTTTCCAATATGTATTGCTTTTATTATCAATAGGAATTTTAAGTTCAATAGGTTCAAGCATATTTTTTATAATTCCTGCATTTGTACTCTGGATTTATTTTATCCTTGTTTATCAAGTGTTCACATTTGAACCTGACCTTGAGATACCTGAATACTTTAAACGAAGTTTCCAACTTATTAAAGGAAATTGGCTAAGAACATTTTTACTTATGGCGATTTTGGGCTTCTTTTCAATATATATAATAACAGAAGGCATTAGTGTAGTATTAGACTATCTGAATCTGACAGATAAAATCTGTACACTGTTCAACTTTATTACAAATACAATTCCGCTGGATTTTACAAATAAAGTACTGACACACCTCAAGCAGCCAATAATTACACCTGAAATGATATCCAGAACAATTTTATTTTCAATACTTTCATTTATCGTAACAGGTATGACACTTCCTATCAGAAGCATTTGCTGGACATTATGGTATGCTAATCTTCTGGAACAAAATAACCAATCACAAACAAAAAGAGTTAGAAAATCACAAACAAAAAGAGTTAGAAAATCAAAACGCGAAAAACTTGAGGAAGAATAACAAATGTTTATCTGCAAGAACTGTAAATCAATTGATAAATTTGAACTAATGTTTTCTCCCGATTACACGGGTGACAAAAATTTTTCGCAAAAAACAAACGAAAAAGGCGAAATTGAGATTACAGTTGACGGTTATATTTTTGTACCGGATTTACAGTTTATGAATCAGCATGCAGTTTGCAGATACTGCGGACAGATTTATATGTGGGATTATTCAAACGAGCTAAAATAAAGGAGAATATATGAGATTAGAAAACAGAAAAAACAATGAAACACGTGAAATTAAATTTACCAAAAATTATACAAAACATGCTTTAGGTTCAGTGCTTGTAGAATTTGGCGATACAAAAGTTATCACAACAGCCTCTGTTGAAACAGGGAAACCAAAATGGATGGCAAAAGATGACCCGCGCGGATGGCTTACAGCAGAATACTCACTACTTCCGTCATCAACTTCAACAAGATGCCAGAGAGAAAGAACAAAAATTTCAGGAAGAACTCAGGAAATCCAAAGACTAATAGGTAGAAGTTTAAGAGCCTGTGTTGATTTAGAAAAGATGCCTGATTTAACAATAACAATTGATGCTGATGTAATTCAAGCAGACGGCGGCACAAGAACAGCAAGTATTTGCGGCGGATACGCTGCTTTAGCTGATGCGGTTGAAAAACTGCTTGCTGACGGAACACTAAAAGAAAGCCCGATTATTGAACCTGTTGCGGCAATTTCTGCCGGTATTGTAGACGGAGAAGTACGACTTGACCTGAACTACGAAGAAGATTCTCACGCTCAGGTGGATTCTAATATTGTACTGACAAAAAGCGGTAAAATTATTGAGTTTCAAACAACTGCAGAAGGCGAACCGTACGACTTTGAACAAATGATTGAAATATTTGAAACCGCAAAAAAAGGTATTAACGAAATTATTGCAAAATACTAGTTTTTAAGATATGCTTTTGCTATGTTTAAAATGATTTTGTGTTTATTAGTTTTGTTAGGAATAGGGTTTAATATGCCTGATTGCAGTGCAAAAGATTCTGAACCTGTTCAGTCTACTCAAGGAATTGAACTTGATAACAGCATCGAAAAATCAAAACCGACACCCGAACAAAAAAATGAACAAAAACAAATCAAAAATCGTTCTAAAAAATATATAAAGTATAAAAAGAATCTTAAAAAGCAAGATTTTAAACGTACAAAAAAACAACAAGAGTTAGAATATTTAGAAAAAAGGTTAGAAGTAAAGAAAAACAAGCTAAATTCTTTAACTTCCGATCAGGAAAAAGGAGAAGTAGAATGAAAAAATTATTAGTTTCATTGATGGCATTATCAGTATTATCAGTTGGTTCATCTGCTATGGCAGGACAATTATCTAATGCCCTAAACAACGCAGCTAACAAAGTTAACAAAGCTGAAAGCAACATGACCCAAGCTCAAAAAGATGCAGCTAAACGTCAGGAAGAAAGACAAAAAGCTGCAGAAAAACAAAAACAAGAATGGCAGAAAAAACAAGAACAAGCAAAAAAAGACGCTGAAGCAAGACAAAAAGCTAACCAAAAAGCCGCAGAACAAAGAAAAAAAGAGTGGCAAAAACAAAAAGAACAAGCTCAAAAAGATGCTCAAGCAAGACAAAATGCAAGAAATAAAGAAATCCAAAAGAAAAAAGATGCCTGGAACACATTACTAGGTAAATAATTCTTTTAAAAAGCTCCTTATTAAAGGAGCTTTTTTAGTATTGTAAAAATCCGGCTTATAAATTGCCCTTAAAAAATGTCCGTGTTATGATAGTAAAAGTCAGACAAGGGATACATTTATTCATGCTAATTAAAGAAAATACAAAAATAATGAAAGGTTCAAAAATATTGTTTGAAACACTTAAATCTTTAGGTGTTGATACTATTTTCGGGTATCCCGGCGGAGTTGTATTAGATATTTATAACGAATTATATAACCAGACTGACATCAAACATATTTTAACCAGACACGAACAGGCGGCAGTACACGCCGCAGAAGGTTATGCCCGCGAAAGCGGCAAATGCGGAGTTGTACTTGTAACATCCGGACCGGGCGCAACAAATACAGTATCAGGAATCGTTAACGCTTACCTTGACGGATTTCCGCTTATTGTTTTAACAGGTCAGGTATTTAAAAATCTTCTTGGTAAGAATGCATTTCAAGAAGCCAATATCTGCGATATTACAAAATCCTGTACTAAAAAAGTCTTTCAAATCACATCAGCATCTCAAATTCAATCTGTACTTACAGATGCAGTAAACACAGCTATGGAAGGTAAAAAAGGCCCTGTTGTTATTGATCTGGTAAAAGACATTTTTACTCAAGAAGCTCAATTTGAACAAATAAAACCAAATAAATCAGAATTGCCGTTTTTTGGCAGTCCGCTGACAAAAATATCAGAAAGAATTCAAAACTCACAAAGACCTGTAATCGCAGCCGGAGGCGGAGTTCTTCATTCAAAAGCAGAAAATGAATTATATGATTTTGCAAAAAGATTTAATATTCCTGTTGTTGATACAATGATGGGACTTGGGACTTATCCGCAGGATGATATCAATTACTTCGGTATGATTGGAATATTTGGCGATAAAGCCGCAAACGAAATTATTAAAGAATCTGATTTAATTATTTCGCTTGGTGCAAGATTTAACGACAGAATAACCTGTATGTTCAAAGATATCGACCTGTCTGAAAAATTTATTCAGGTAGATTTGAATAAAAACGAGATTTCAAACTTTATTAAAGCTTCAGATTTTGTAATAGCTGATATTAAACAGTTTTTAACAGAGTTAAGTGAACTGGCAAAAAACTCTTCAATGAATTTTTCTAAATGGGCAGATTCAGCACAAGCCTATAAATCCCAAAACGTAATCCGTGAGCGCAAAACAAACCTTATGCACTCATTTGAAGTTATAAGAAAAATCGAAGAATTTACCAAAAATAAAAATATAACCTTTACATCAGAAGTCGGACAACACCAATTATGGGCTGTTCAGAATCTGAAATTTAACAAAGAACGTAAAATATTTGTTTCAGGAGGTTCGGGAACTATGGGATTCGGATTTCCTGCGGCAATCGGTGCAGCTATTGCTTCACCTGATAAAGAAGTTGTTTGTATAACGGGTGACGGCTCTTTCCAAATGAGTCTGCCGGAACTTGCAACATGCGCTGATTATAATTTAAATATAAAAATTATAATTTTAAATAACGGATATCTGGGTATGGTTCGTCAGCTACAGGAAAAACTCTGTAACAGCCGTTACTCGGAAACAAAAATATCCAACCCTGATTTTGTTACACTTGCTAAAAGTTACAATATAAATGCCCTAAGAGTAACAAAAACAGATGAAATTACCCCGGCTTTAGAAAAAGCATTTTCTACTAAAGAAACTTTTGTACTCGATTTTACAGTAGAACCAATGGAAATTTTATAAAACAAATAGTTATTACCCCGCGTATATAGTGAATTAAGAGGCTTGAACAATAATATGAATGAAACAGTAATAAAAGAAATTAAATCAATATACTCCGCACGCATAAAATCAGACAATCCGGCTGCAATTACTCCGGAAATCCAAACAATTAAACCTGAAAAGAAAGCTAATAAATCTTTTTTCAACGGCGTAATTGATAAATTAAACATTATCGTATCAAAAGACAAAAAGGACTAATGACATCCTCCACAGCCACCGCAATTTCCCCCGCAAGAGGATTTAAAAAGATCTGTAAAATCAAAAACCTTGTCATTTAATACAGCCTCAATCACAACAGGATAGAGTTTCTTGCTAACTGCAAAAAGTTCTTGTGCAAATTCATCAATATGAGTAGTATTTCCGATTAAAACAGGATATTGCGCTAATATTTTACCATAAAATTTATCAGTTTCAACAACATGAACAGTAACCCCGCTTACTTTTACACCTGCTAAAAACGCATCTTTAACAGGTTCACCGCCTTTAAAAGCGGGAAGAATTGAGGGGTAAAGATTTAAAATAGAACAGTTTGTATTTATTTTAAATTCTGATTCAAAACCTGTCAATACAACTAAATCAAATTTTTCATCAAGCTGATTCACAACCTGAATTTCAACATCTTTACATTCAAAATATTTTTCAATTGCGGCAATAATTTCCTTATTATCTGAATCAATAATTGCAAGTTTTTTAGTCATTATCCGATTTTCCATTGTTTTTTATTAAATTTTATTACAAAAATATCAAAAAATATATTCAGATGTTTTACAATAAAAACACTAAAAGGAGAAAGAATGCAAATACACACTAATTATTCATATCGAAACAATCCGTATTTTGGAATAAAAGTTCCAACAATCACAGCTCTTGAAGCCGCTTCCGGATGCTTTTTAAATAACTGTAAACTATCAAACAAAAGACAATCAAGATTATTATTTGATTTAACCGGTCTCGATCCGGTAAGAACAAATAAATATCCGATAGGAGATATTTATCGTCTTATGAAACATCAAATAATAAAACAGCATCCTGAACTGGGAGAAGCAGCAGATCGTATACACGCAAAACTTGCAGGGACTCTCAGAACATTTTTACCGGAAGATGAAATTATATTTAAAAGTCAATTAAAAAAAGCCATACAAGAAGAAATGAAAAAATTAGGCACGCGAAAAGTAGAACTTGAGCCATTTAACGTAAAAGAATTATACGAAAGATATTAATAAAAAACAGGTGTGCATTAAAGTACACCTGTTTTAATTTTAAGAGAATTTTACCATATATCTTAGTGACAAAGTGCAAGCAATACACCTGCTGCAACAGCAGATCCAATTACACCAGCAACGTTTGGTCCCATAGCGTGCATTAGCAAGTAGTTTTGAGAATTGTATTCTAAGCCTACTTTATTTGATACACGAGCCGCCATCGGAACAGCTGAAACACCTGCAGATCCAATTAACGGATTGATTAATTTAGGTTCAACCCCTTTGATTTTTGCACTAATTTTAATACAAACATTCATTAACTTAGCCATCAATACACCTGCTGCTGTCGCAAAGCTGAATGCTATAATACCCAACAGCAAGATGAATAATGTTTGAACAGTTAAAAATTGTTCTGCTGATAATTTTGAACCAACTGATAATCCTAAGAAAATAGTAACGATGTTAATCAAAGCGTTTTGCATTGTATCAGATAATCTGTCAACAACGCCGCATTCTTTACAAAGGTTACCGAATGTCAACGCACCAACTAACGGACAAGCATCAGGTAAGAAAATTATACATAACCCTAATACTACAAGAGGGAAAATGATTTTTTCTCTTTTTGATACAGAACGAAGTTGATCCATTTGGATTTGACGTTCTTTATCGTTAGTTAACAATTTCATAATAGGCGGCTGAATAACAGGAACTAACGCCATATAAGAGTATGCAGCAACTGCAATTGCACCTAAAAGTTCAGGAGCAAGTTTTGAAGTTACATAGATTGATGTTGGACCATCAGCGCCGCCGATGATACCGATTGCACCTGATTGAGGAAGTGTAAAGCCAAAACAGCAAAGAGCTAAAAGTAAAGCACCAAAAATACCGAATTGAGCCGCACCGCCTAAAAGTGCAGTTTTAGGATTCGCAATCAACGGACCAAAGTCAGTCATAGCACCAACACCCATAAAGATAATCAAAGGGAACAAACCTTTATGAATACCTGCTTCATAAATAATTCCCAAGAATCCTGTAGGCTCAGCAATACCTGCCATCGGAATATTTGACAACAAGCCGCCGAATGCGATAGGTACTAATAACAACGGTTCATATTGTTTTTTAATACCTAACCATAATAAGAACAAACAGATAATTAGCATTATCGGATGTCCAAACTGATGCAAAAACTGTTCCACACCGCTTGTAATAGCAGGATCAGCTTTTTCAATCATGTTATAAATCCCTGTAGAGTGCCACAGTTCTAATAAACCTTCTGATAATATCATCTTGTATTTACCCCCCGCTTAACCTACAGTTACCAATACTTGACCTGTTTGAACTTTGTTACCGACTTCGATTTCAACAGATTTTACAGTACCTGACACCGGTGATTTAATTTCTGTTTCCATTTTCATAGCTTCAACAACTGCGATTACATCACCTTCTGCGATTGAATCACCTTCTGTAACCAATACTTTTAATACATTACCAGGTAAAGCGGCTTTAACAGGAGTTCCTTCACCGGCATCTGCTGCTTTTGCTTCAATACCTTCTTTAACGCTGAAGTCGAATAATTTACCGTTAACAGTAGCTTTTCCGCCTTCTAATGCAACTGCATATTTTTTACCGTTGATTGTTACAGTGTAACCGTTTCCGGCAGGTTCACAAGATGATGGAGTTTCTGATTTAACTTCGTTTTTACGAACACCGATTGTACCTTTACCTTGTAAGAACAAGATACCTTTTTCTTTACAAGCAGCTGAGATAAATAAGTTTTCATCATTAACTTCAAGACCAGCATCTTCAAGACGTTTTTGAGCGGCTTTAAGTCCTTTTGTTTCGTCTTTATCGTTAATATCAACAACAGTTTCTGTTGTAGGCTGTAAACCTAATTGTTCTTCTGCAATTTTAACAACTTCAGGATCCGGAGCACAAGGAGTTTTTCCAAAATATCCAAGTACCATTTTACCGTAACCTTCAGCAATTTTCTTCCAGGAACCGAACATTACATTGTTAAATGCTTGTTGGAAATAGAATTGTGAAACAGGAGTTACAGATGTTCCGAAACCGCCTTTTTCTACAACTTCTTTCATTGCCGCAACAACTTGAGGATATTTATCCATTAAGTTGTTATCACGTAACATTTGAGTGTTAGCTGTCAAAGCTCCGCCTGGAAGCGGTGATTGAATAATCATAGGATTAACTGCAAGCGCTTCAGGAGGCAAGAAGTAATCTTTCATACATTCTTTAAAGATTTCTTCTGTTTCAAGAATTTTTTCTACATCAATACCCAAATCGTATTCTGTACCTTTTAAAGCGTGCCACATTGAAACGATATCCGGTTGAGCTGTTCCGCCTGAAACAGGTTTCATAGATAAGTCGATACAATTAGCTCCGCCTTCTAATGCTGCTAAGTAAGCTGACAAGCCTGTACCTGCTGTTTCGTGAGAGTGGAATCTGATATCAGCATCAGCACCAAGAATTTCACGAGTTCTTTTAATTGTTTCAAATACTTTTCTAGGTGAAGATGTACCTGAAGCATCTTTAAATGCAAGAGAATCAAATTCAATACCTGCATCTAAGATTGATCTAAGTACTCTTTCATAGAAATCAACATCATGAGCACCTGTACAACCGATAGGTAATTCCATCATTGTGATTGTAACTTCGTGTTTCAAACCGTGTTTTTTAATACATTGGCTTGAATATAACAAGTTGTTAACATCATTTAAAGCATCAAAGTTTCTGATAGTAGTTACACCGTGTTTTGCAAACATTTTAGCGTGTAAATCAATAACGTCACGAGGTTGAGAATCCAAACCAACAACGTTAACACCACGTGCTAAAGATTGTAAATTGATATCAGGACCAACTGCTGCTCTGATTTTATCCATTGTTTCAAAAGCATTTTCGTTACAGTAAAAAATCGGAGATTGGAATCTTGCACCACCTGCAACTTCAAAGTGTCTGATACCGGCATCTACTGCTGATTTTAAAGCAGGTAGGAAGTCATCAACAAAAACTCTTGCCCCGTAAACTGATTGGAAACCATCTCTAAAAGATGTGTCCATAACTTTAATAAGTTTTTTTCCCATTTTATTTTCCTTTCGTTTATTAAACTAAAATTAATTTCCTCTTTTTGCCATAATAGCAGCAATTGCAACAGCAATTGCTTCATCTACATTTGCAGCTGTTTTTTTCACTGTTGTTTTAACTTCTTCAACAGCTTCAGGGAATAACTTGTTCAAATATTGAACAACGTTTTTCAAAATAAACATTGCAAAAATTAAAATTGTCAAAAAGCATAGTACAAAACCCATGCCCATACCGAGTAATACTAACCCGTTTGAAAGTGTTCCACTCATAAAATATCTCCTATTGTAAGTACTAATTCTTTCTCATTTTGAGTTTGCAAAACAAGAGCTCCGTTAGCATCAACACTCTTAGCAA
>CASLVD010000011.1 GCA_949398305.1 uncultured Candidatus Melainabacteria bacterium
CACAAAGTGAAGGACTTGAAATTATAACAGATTCAAAAGGCTATATTGAAGTTGATCCAGAAAACCGTTCAACAAATATTCCTTGCATATACGCCGGCGGTGATGTTGCACCTGTCGGTGAATCTAACGCGATTAATGCAATGGGCGCAGGGAAAAAAGCGGCAAAAGCAATTAACGAATTACTAAAATAAGGATGAAAGAATGGCTAATATTTTTAAACTTGATGAACCAATAGGACGCAAACAATTTATTATTACATTAGGAGTTTTGTTATTTTACACCGTGTTTGCAATAATTATATCTGTCTGTGCAAGACACGTTTTTGACATAAATCAAATTACCGCAATAGTAATAATCTTATTTGCATTACTTTCATTATTACTCCTTATTTATATAAACTGGGTAAATTATGTAAAAAGAGCTTGGGATTTAATCAAAGACAAACAAAAAGCGATATTTTATGTTACAGCCTGGTTTGTTGCAAATATTGCAATGAGTTTTATTCCGGTTTTAAGATACGTTAGTGTCGTAATTGCTATAGTAATTTTTGGTATTTGCTTATTATTACCGGGATTACCGCAATTGTCTGATGAAAAAGATTCAACACAAGAATAGTTATGATTAAAAAAGCATTATTTATTACAGGTTTAATACTATTTGCCGGAGTTTTGCCGGCATTTTCGCTTGAACTTGATATGTCTGTAGATGATGAAATCAAAAGAAAATACGATTCATCAAAACTTGAATACGATGTACTGCCTAATTTACCGAAAGTCAGTCCTTCAAATTCTCAAACCTCAGTTCCGAAAACAACTCCTGTATATTCTACGACAACAAAACCGCCCACTATCACAAAAATCGACAGATCTGACGCTATAAAAATTCCTAACCGAACAAAATTTCAGGTAAAATCTAATCAGACAATATCAAATTGGTTAAAAGCAGGATCGACAGTTTCATTTAAAACCACAGCACCGGTATTTAAAAAAGGCGGTGTGTCAATTCCTGCCGGAACAACTATTTTCGGCACTGTTACGGATTCTCACCTTCCGCAAAAAACCGGAAACGGCGGACTTGTTGTTATTAAAGTAACAGGGCTTTCATATAACGGAAAAACATACGCCGCAACAGGGAAAGTAACAAAAGCCAACGCTAAAAAAATATTTTTTAATAACATAAAAGGTAAAAGACAATATCTTGCAGGTGTCGGAAAACAAATAGATAAAGGCGAAGCCTTCTACAGAAAAACAAAAAACACCGCAAATAAAATGTCAGATAACCCTATACTTGTAATACTTTCACCGATACCTGTTGTTGTCGGATATGCAGGATACGCAGTATGTACGGTTTTATCACCTATTACGGGTTTAAACAACAAGGGCGGAAATATTTCTATTCCTGCCGGAAGCAGTTTTGAACTAAAACTACAGGATGAAGCTTTTGTTTATTAAAATGTAACGCTTTCTTTATTTTTCTTCTAAAGAAAATAAAAATATGGTAAACTAAAGGTATGTTTACGGGAATTGTAGAAGAAATCGGCAAAATTAAATCCTTAAAAAAAGAAAATAACGGTGCAGTTATTGAAGTTGAATGTAAAACAGTTCTTCAAGACACCAAAACAGGAGACAGTATTGCAATAAACGGGGTTTGCCAGACTGTAACAAAGATAAGTACAAACAGTTTTTGCGCAAACGTTAGCGATGAAACCCTTGCAGTTACAAATTTCAACAACCTAAAAAACGGTGACAGCGTAAATCTTGAGCGTGCACTTACACTTAATTCAAGACTAGGCGGACACATTGTTTCAGGGCATATTGACTGCAAGGGTAAATTATTGTCTTGTAAAAAACTCTCTGAGTTTTACGACCTTGAATTTGAAATTCCGTATGAACAAGAAAAATACGTTGTTTCAAAAGGTTCAATTACAATAAACGGAATCAGCTTAACTGTTGCAAAAATCGAAAACAATACAATAAAAACCGCAATAATCCCGCACACATTTAACAATACAAACTTAAAAACCCTTGTTCCGGGAAATTATGTTAATATAGAAACAGATATCCTGGGTAAATATGTTGAAAAATTATTATCCGTAAAAGATAATAAAAGCAGCATTAGCATGAGTTTTTTACAGGAGAACGGATTCGTATAAAATGGAAAATAAAACTTTTAAATTTGACAGTATAGAAGAAGCATTGATAGATTTTGCCGCAGGTAAACCTATAATAGTTGCAGATGATGAAGACAGAGAAAATGAAGGCGATGTAATTATTTCGGCTGAAAAAGTTACACCTGAACTTATAAATTTTCTTGCAACAGAAGTTAAAGGCTTAATTTGTCTTGCGATTTCAGACGATATAGCAAGACAGCTTGATCTGCCGCAGATGGTTGAACAAAACTCAGAAGGTATGAAAACCGCATTTACAGTAAGTATTGATGCAGCCGAAAAATACGGGGTAACAACAGGAATTTCAGCATTTGACAGAGCAAAAACCGTTGAAGTTGCAACCGCCCGTGATGCAGTGCCGTCAGATTTGAGACGTCCGGGTCATTTATTTCCTTGTGTTGCAAGACGCGGCGGGGTTTTGGAACGTACAGGACACACCGAAGCCGTTGTTGATCTTGCAAGACTTTGCAATCACAGACCTGCAGGTGTAATGTGCGAAGTTATGGCACCTGACGGTCATATGGCAAGACGAGATTATCTAAGAAAATTTGCAGATGAACACTGTATGAAATTTATATCAGTCGCAGAATTGATTGCATACCGCTTAAAATCAGAAAAATTAGTCACAAGAGAAGCTGAAACAATCCTCCCTACACCACACGGAGAATTTAAGCTTTACGCTTATAAAAACCAAATTAATGGAACAGAACACGTTGCACTTGTTAAAGATGACGGTTCTGATAAAATTCCGGCAGTAAGAGTTCACAGTATGTGTCTGACAGGAGATGTTTTCCACAGCTTAAAATGCGATTGCAACTCCCAATTAAATAACGCACTTGACTACATCAACCAATACGGCAAAGGGGCTTTAGTCTACCTTACAGATCACGAAGGCAGAGGAATAGGGCTTTGTAACAAAATAAAAGCTTACAAACTTCAAGAAGAAGGTCAAGATACAATAGAAGCCAATATTTCACTCGGTTTTAAATCCGATTTAAGAGATTACGGAACAGGTGCACAAATTCTGGTTGATTTAGGATATAATACATTTAATCTTATTACAAACAACCCTAAAAAAATTATAGGGCTGGAAGGATACGGGCTGAAAGTAAATGATATTATAAAAATATCATCAGAAATCACACCATACAACCAAAAATATATTGATACTAAAAAAGAGAAAATGCACCACTACTTATAAGGAGCACAATTAAAATGTATAATACAAGAATTTTAACAGCGGAAGAATTTGGAAATTTTGAAGATTTATATGAAGATTTTCGTAAAAAAGCAGCCACAGAATATAATTTTGAACTTGAGCCTTTAGATTATGACGGTTTTTTAGATGCAATTGATAAAGATTTAATAAAATGTATCGTGCTGTATGAAAATGACGAACCTGTTGCATTTTTAGTTTACACAACAGCAATCTCGGAAGCTGTGGAACTAAATATTATCCACAGTACTGATAAAACAGATTACAGTCTTCGCGCTAAAGAACTTTTAACAAAATTCTTAGATATAACAAAAACTCTTCGCAAAGAAAAAATTGTATGCTATCCGATGCTCGGCAGTCAAAAAGAATTAATCAATATCATTGCAAAATTGGGCTTTAAATTTATCGGAATTGAAGTTTTAAGGTTTAAATTTGACTCCGATACCTCAAAAGAAATATTTGACAGAGCAAGAGTAGTTAAACTTCCTGAAGATTACGAGGTTGTTTCCTGGAAAGACCAATATTTTGAAAACGCAGTTGAAGTTATTAATGAATCATTCAAAGAAAGCTCTGATGCGTTATTTGACCCGAGATTTACAACAGAAGAAGGTACCCGTGATATTATTACAAAAGTTGTAAAAGATGTTTACGCGGAATTTATGCCAAATTCAACAAGTGTACTTCTATATAAAGGTGAACCGGTAGGCTTTGCGTTCATGAACCTCACAGGCGGTTCTATCGTAAATATTCCGCTTGTCGGAATAAAAGAAGCTCATCAAGGTAAAGGACTTTCTACAATTATGCTTAAACATTCAATAGATTACATTATGAATGCAATTAAGCTTTACGGCACACCTATTACAGAAATCAATACAACTACAGAAACAAATAATCTTCAGGCTTTAAGATTATACAAAAACCTCGGATTTTTGGAAGATTACAGTTATCCTCAATCTTATATGCCGACAGAAGTATAAATTCTGGACTTTTCACCAAAAATCAGTTAAATTAGTTGTATGGCAGGCATTGATGTAAAAAGATTTCTGAACAATTTTACTCAGAATTACAAAGGACAAACGTTTCAAGCGAAAGGAACGTTTAATTCTCCTGCACCCTCTCAGCCCCTGCCTTCAACAACACCGCAGCAAACAGCACAAAACACCGGCTTAGCCCAAAACCTTACACAAAATGTTCAAATTGCTCAAAACATTCAGCTAAATAACTTACAAAATATGGACAGAGCAATTTATGCAAAAGAAGTTATGGGGATTCCGAAAAACGTAAACGAATTTATTTATATGATTCAACGCGGGATGACTCAAAGCCAGTTTAATCAAATGTTTGCCAATCAGATGGCAGCTCAAAGAAATAATCTTTCACAGCTGCAGGCACAAATTCTGGCTCAACTTCAAGGACTGAGCACGTCTACCGCTAAAGAAATGATTAATATACAATTATCAAGCCAGGTTCAATCCTCATTACGAACCCTTGAAATCCTCTCAGGCGGAATGATTGATCTTAACCAAATTTCAATGCTGCTTCAAAAAAACGGCAAAGAAGGGATTACAAAGCTTATAATGTCAATGACAGAAGCTTCAAAATCAGGGGTTTCAGACCTTTCACAGATAAAAGAAATGGCAAAATTTATTAATGCAAGTGTTTCTATTGCATCTGAAAACAATCCTCAAAAAACGTTAAAATTACTTTTAATGCTATATCTTCCGTGGCTGCCGCTGGAAGACGGAGTCGGTTTTGACCTTGAAATCCAACAAAAAAATGAACCCAAAGAAGAAAGCGACAGCATTTTGGTAATTACAGTTTCCACACTTCATTTTGGCATTGTCAAAGCAACCCTAATACTTGAATCCTCAAATTCTGTACAGGTTTTGATTGAATGCAGCGAAGAATTTCCAAAAAATGAACTCAATTTGAGAATAAATAACGAGCAAAAATTTTATGCAATGGATTCTGTAATCTCTTACAGTTTGAATAAAACAAAATCTTCGGATTCACCGGTTCAAAATGCCAACATAAACACATCACAAACGACCCAAATCAATCCGTATTTACTTTTAATGGCCCATACAGTAATTAAACATATTATTGATATAGATAACAATAAAAAACTGGGGATAACTTCACACACAGATGAGTTTTAATATTTATTAAAAAACTAGCAAAATTTCTGAATTTCGGGTTTTATAATACAAAACTCTTATTTTGCGTGTAGAAAATTCAACATATCTTTACAATAGCACTAAAAAATGCTATAATTACAGGCAATTAGAGTTAAGAACAGGTTAAGGGGTTAGCCTAAAAAATGAAAACTGAATAACAAAAAAGGAGTCTAGTATGGCAGTATTACCGATCAATAGTGTGAATACAGGAAATCATACATTAAATTTTCAAGGTAGAAAAAGAAAAGCTGAAAAAAATATTAGTGAAGAAAGATACGAACAGCCTAATCAAGCAGGGAAAATGGTTACAATACCTGTTGCAGTTTTGATGGCACTTGCAACAACATCATTAAACGCAAAAACACCTGCAAATCAAGAATTTGACAGAAACATTGACCAAACAGAACTTTTAGCATACGTATCTCCGTCCGAGCAATCAACAACACAGCAGCCTGAAAAAACCAAGGATTATTATACATACTTAAATAAATTAAAAAATGCAGGACGCGTAATCAAAACCATAGAAGTTCCGGGCCGCGAATCTTATACTATGGTTTTATTGAGGGATGAAGCACTCAGAGAAGGCGAAAGGGATTTCTGTGACCGAATTATTCTACTGCCGCACCAACAAGTCGACTTTGATAAAAACGGAAATTTCCAAGAAGCTCCGGAAATAACAAAACTTATTTATCATGATATAGGGGATAATGAGTTTTGCGGTGTATTTGTTGAATGTATGAGAAAGGTAAATAATAAATACACAACAAAATCAGGTGAAATTAAATTACCGGATGATGCTGCAAATATAATTATTAGATTACTTAATAATAAAAGTGATTATGTGAACTTTACAGATATAAAATTCGAAAGAACACAAAGCGCAGATTTACAACGTTAAAAATTGTAAACATTTCCAACATTTGTGAAATTCAACCTAAAAGAATTTTTTCATGAATTAGTATATATAGTTTTGAGAAAACAACATGGCATTAGATAATGACGTAAAAAGACTGGACCAAGCCTCCGGTACAACAACCCCGCAAACGACATCTCCGGCAAAACAGGATGACGCATCTGCTTCTACGTCTACAAGTACCTCCGGTTCTTCTACTGCCGGCTCACTTTTTACAAGTGACCAAAATTCAACTCAAACAACATCTCAGCCAAAAGCTTCAAGCTCCGGCTCTGTTTTCACTGATGCAAAAGAAGCTAAGAAAACAGAAACTGCGACTGCTCAAAATACCGGCAGCGCTGAACCAAAGAAACCTAAAAAAGAAAAAGATTTTACAGAAAAAGAAGTAATTGATTTTATTAATTCTTTAGACAAAGCTTTACCAGAAAAAGAAAAAATAAAGCTAATAAAAAAACACTTCGCATTAAAAAACAAAAAAGATATAACTGAACTTATTCAAAGAGCTCAAGTTGTTGCAACAACAGACAAACTTTTTGCACAATTAAAAATAGACTCGCAGCTTTCTACTGAAAAACTAAATAAGGAAATGCGAGAAAAACTTGACGAAGAAATATATATTGATGCTCTCCAAAGATTATCTGGTAAATCCAAAGAAGAAGCAACAAAAATATACAGAAATAACAAAAAAAATACACGAGCAGAAGAAACTCCGAAAAAAACTTCGGATGAACCGTTAGTTACAGATGAAGAACTACTCTCTCCGGAATGGAAAAATAAAACTTATAAAGAGAAAATTGATGTATACATGGAATTGTATCTTGAAAGAAATGACAAGAAATATACTCAATTAAGCGATGACGAAAAAGAAGCTTACCGTCAAAAAGAAATACAAAAACTTAATAAATTTTTAAAAGAGAACAATAGAGGTATTGGATTAGATAATGCAAATGCTTCTAAACAAATGATGATGTTACCTGAATACATCAATGTTTTAGAAGCATTAAACAAAAAAGAAACAAGTATTGATCAATTCTTAAATTGGAATCCGAACAGACAAAAAAAATTTATCAAACAAACTAATCATGAAACTTCATTAAATAACACCATTGAAAAAGCTAATAATATAAAAAATTTAATTTCTGAAGAAAGACGTAATAGCGAAGAATGGAAAAAACTTACTAAAGAAGAAAAATTATACATATATGCTGATGCATATTTTACCAAAAATAATCCTGAGTATGCAAAATTGTCCCCTGAAGATAAAAAAACTTACTTAACTACAAAAACTGATGAAGTTTTAAGTTGCATACTGGGTGACCTGTCAAAAGAGCTTAGTACAAACGACCTAAAAAAAGAAAAAGATAAATTATTAGAAATTGCAACACAATGTTTAGAATTAGCAGAACAAGGTAAACTAACAAAAAAAGAACTGGATAATATAACATACAGTACTATGGCTAAAGAAATGGACCATGAAACTGTAGAAGCGTTCAACGATATTATTGCGAAAAATCCAAATGCCAATATCAGACAGCTAAAACAAGCAGTTAGAAAAAATGATTCAATTTCAGGAAATCAAAAAAATGCTATGCTTAAAACTTTAAGACACCTTGAAACGTTGGATTCTGACGGCATAGTATATGAAAAGAAAAATTACCATAAAATAGCTCTCCAAAATAATTGTGATACTCTTGACGAATTCATCAATCAATACATTACAAAAGAATCAAGTACAGAACAAATTTCTGAATTAGCTCAAAATATTTCACCTAAAGAAATATTAATTCTAAAAGCTCGATTAGAAAAACTTGGCTTTGATAAAGAATACATTACCAAAACTCTAAGTGCTTCCCGTGACTTTAAGATAGCAGAAGCAATGACCGAAGAAAACGGTGCAAAAATTGAAGAAGAATTACACTGTCAAAATACTTATTGCGACGACAGAGAAGGCGTAATTCGAAAACGAAATACAATTTTTCAAGTAGTTAAATTAAAAACTGTTGAAGATATCACACTACAATCAGTCAACCGCGGTGATAGAGAATACATCAAGGACAATTCTGCTGCATTAAATGAAACTTTCTCACCTGAAACAGTTATCAAAATCCAAAAAAACATTGCAAAAAGTGATGAAGTTTCCGATGCCGGTAAAGCTATTGCTGCAGAAACAATCATTGAAACTGCAAAAAGTGATACTGTCAGAGTTCAATATAGCAAAGAGTTATCTTCTGACGAAAATACAAGTGCAGCTTTCCTTGAAGGTTTGGCTGCAGGTTCTAAATATGTAACAACTAACAGTGCAAAAACAGAATATAATTCATATGTAGAAACCGCAGCAGCAAGCTTCCCTCCGGAAACTCAAAGTGTTATTAAAACAGCAATGAAAACCGGTAAAGTTTCTCAAGAAACTCTATCAAGAACAACTCCTCCGGCAGCTTATGACAGCCCGTCAGAATCAAGCAGAAGTTCAGGTAATAAAAGTTCATCTTCTACCGGAAATTATCAACCGGCAGCAAATAACTCTGCTCCACAAGCTTCACCGCAAGCTCCTGTAAGTACACCTATTGCACCAACAGGGCCTGTTGTTTACGGCGCTTCTAACCATGCTCCAACTACAACACCTAATATAATAGATACTACATCTGATACAAGACCGACTTACAATACCCCAACAACAAGGGCATACTCTCCTTCTGAAAACGATTCAAAATCAGCTGCACCAGTTTCAAAACCTCATACTACGCAAAACAAAACTCAGGTTAAAGATGCAACAACTTCAGCTCTTGAAGCTAAAAGAGATGCCGTTGGTGAAAAAATTCTTCAATACCAGGAACACGTAAAAGAATCATACATCGAAAGAACCAACAAAAATATTTCTGAAGAAGATGCAAAAACTATTGCTGAAATTATTACAACAGAAGATAGTTCCAATATTCCTGAAGAAATGCATGAAAAAATAAAAGAAATCTTTGAAAAAAATAATATCAATGCTATTTACGATATTATTACAACAGAATTCGGCGCAAATGCTCAGGAAAAATTCATTGAAGTACTTGCAAAATACGGTTCTTCAGAAATAATAAGTGCATTTGTAAATGACAAGAAAAATGATTCTACTATTATTAAAACGTTGTACTTAAAATGTACAAACAAAATGGTGAAATCAGAATTACTAAGTATGCTTCCGAAAGATACAATCCATCAAATGATTTCTGACGGTATTATTGCAAACCTGAACGATATAGACACTAAAATCCTAAAGGAATTCTTGTTAAAAAACGGCGCAATAATGAGTAATTCTAACTTTGCAAGCTACAGAAAGTATTTCTCCCTTGATGATTGGACAAAAATTCTTAACGAAAGAAATACAGCACGCGGAATTATTTCCCCAAAAACCAACCCTCAAGACACTGTACAAGAAACACCAGAATCCCAAACAGAATATGCTAAAAATCCGATGCAGTCAAATCCTGCATTTGGACCAAAGCAGCCTAAACAGCCGGAACAAAATGAACCTATTCCACAAACAAGATTCCAAGCCGGTGAAACCGTCAAAACATTATCTGACGGCACTGTAATAACAAATCAAGGAACTACTTTTGCAGGAATCAGCAACAACATCGCAGACGATGCATTCAAAATTGTTGATAAGCCTAAACAAAACAAAGAAGGTTCACCAATCGGCATGAATGATGAAGTTCTAACCCCGGGTTCTGAAGAATGGAAACGCAAATATAACAAACAGCAAGAACCGCCAAAGACAGCATTTACAATGGCTTCAATGGATGAAGATGAAGACGATTTTGGAATGCCGTTTGGCTCAAACAAAGTCGGTATGGGAACGAAAATCAACAAAAAATTCCCTAAAGGTTTCAGATTTAACGCATAAAGAACCGGTAATCAAGATTTGACAACCGGTTCTTTTTATGTTGTAATCTTTTTACAGCAGGCGGGGGTAAATATTGCCACCAACAGTCTTGAGAATTGTAAAGTCAATGTATAGATTGGGTAAATATTGCCACCAACCATCTTGAAAATTGCAAAGTCAATTTATATAAAAGAGCACTACGGTAACCCTGTGAGTCCAATAGAAAGAAGACAATTATAAATTGCCGAAAGAAATTAAATTAGCAAAATTTGCAGGTTTTTGTTACGGAGTAAAAAGAGCCGTTGAAACTGTTAAAAAGCTGAAAACTGAAAACCCTGAACGCAATATTTGTGTGTTAGGCGAACTTATACACAATTCTCAGGTTATTGAGGAATTAAATGCGTTAGGGATTCAGTCATTAAAAGAATTACCGCAAAAAGGTAACGGTATTTGTGTTGTCAGAAGCCACGGCGAAAGTCCAGAAGTCTTTAAAAAGATTGAAAAAGCAGGGTTTGAAGTTTATGATCTCACCTGTCCGGATGTTAAAAAAGTTCAACAGCAAGCCATTGAACTTGCAAAAGAAGGCTATTATGTAGTAATTGTAGGAAAAGCCGAACATCCTGAAGTAATTGCAATTAAAGCAAATGCCCAACAATTCAGTGACAAAGTTATTGTTGCATCTGACATAAACCAGCTTGAGCCGTTTGCACAAAAACTAAAATCTCATAAAAAAATCGGTGTAGTTGTTCAAACTACACAAATGCTTTCTACTTTAAACGAGATAATAACATATTTAACACCGCTTTCCAAAGAATTAAAAATTGCCAATACAATCTGCCAGAGTACCTCAATGCGCCAATCAGAAGCCATTGAACTTGCAAAACAAAGCGATTTGATGATTGTTGTCGGCTCTAAAAAAAGTGCAAATACAACCCACTTAGCAGAAATTTTAAGAAATACAGCTTCAACAATTCACATTGAAACCGATGCTGAATTAGAAGCATATAACGAACTAATTGAAAAATCACAAAAAATTTCTATTACGGCAGGAGCTTCAACTCCGCAAAACGTAATAGACAAAGTCATTGAAAACATACAAAGAAAAGGAGAATAAAAAATGACACAAGTATTAGACGAATTCGAAAAACTATTAGAAGAAAGTTTTTCAAACGGACACTCAGTAGCAGATATCGTTGAAGGTTCTGTATTGAGAAAAGATCAAGACGGCTACCTAATCAGCGTTCGCGGTGCTAAAACAGAAGCTTTCTTACCAAATAAAGAAATCTCATCTTCAGAAGAAGAAACTCCGTTAGAAATCGGTGATGTTAAAGAATTCTACGTTCTTAAAGAAGAACATGATGAAGACGGTATGTTACTTTCATTAAAAAGACTTGCATTTGCTCAAGCTTGGGCACAACTTAACGATGCTAAAGTTCAAGGCGATACAATCCTTGCAAAAGTTGTTTCAGTTGTTAAAGGCGGTGTATTAGTTGATGTAGCTGATTTGAAAGGTTTCATTCCATCTTCTCAACTTAGAACAGGAACTCCGTTTGACGGTCTTTTAGATCAAAAAATCGAAGTTAAAGTTCTTGAAGCTGATCCTAAGAAAAATAAACTTATCCTATCTCAAAGACAAGCTGTTGCAGAACAAAGAGATCAAGTTGTTGACAACATCTTAGCATCATTAGAAGAAGATCAAATCGTTAAAGGTGAAGTTGTAAGAATCGCAGATTTCGGTGCATTCGTTGACATCAACGGTATTGACGGTTTACTTCCAATTTCTGAAATTTCTTGGCAAAGAATTAAACACCCATCAGATGTTATTTCTTTAGGCGAAACTTTAGAAGTTAAAATTATCAAAATTGATAACGAACTAAAAAGAATTTCACTATCACTAAAAAGAATGGGCGAAGATCCATGGCAGCAAATTGAAGGCCAATTCTCTGAAGGTCAGGTAATTTCAGGTACTGTAAATAAAGTTACAGGATTTGGAGCATTCATCAATATTTTCCCTGGTGTTGAAGCATTATTACCGGTTTCTGAAATGGCAGAAGAAAACGTTAATCCGTTCAACAAATTCAAAGTTGGTGACAGTGTTGAAGTTTTAATCAAAAAATTCACACCTCAAGAACACAGAATTGCATTGAGCATTAAAGATATCAATAGTGATGCTGAATAATTAGCAAAAACGATAATTTATGTATTAGCGGCGCAAAAATATTTTTGCGCCGCTTTTATATAAGTATTATGAAACTAACGAAACTTAAAGCTTATCTGACAGAGCCTTCAAAGTGCTTTATTCCAAAGTGCAAAGCTCATTGTTGTATAAATGCGCCGTTACCTGAAGATTTCTTACCAAAGCATCAGGATAAAATACAACGTCAAATTTTTGGCAGCTTTAACATGGGAGTAAATGATCTTCGAGATACATATAACTCTATCATTTACAGTACACGTCCTATTATTTTTATTGGTTATGATACCGAAGGTAAAATGCTTGCAACCATTTCACCTGAAATGGTAGAAAAATTAAACATCCAAAGTATGGAAGATGTAAATAGATTATTGAACGAATATGAAGCAAGAAAAATATATAATTACTGTCCATTTATCCAAAGCGACGCAAGATGCAGTGTTTATTCAGAACGTCCGCCAATTTGCAGGGAATTCGGCACTGAACCGGGAGATATAAATAAGTGTCCGGAAAAAGCTTCCCGACTTGAAATTGCTAAATACAAAGCAAAAGATTTCATTGACTTATATAAAGAAGTATTTAAAACAATGTGGAAACAAATCCGCAACAAAAAGCCTGTCGAGTAAAATTTTTCTTATACATAATGTACTCTATATCTTTGTAAAGGAAACATCTCAAAAACTACCCCCCCCCCCGAAGTTCAGTATTCACAGGTATTTTGACCAAATTCGCTTTTTGTTTGAAATATTTAGTACAAGGTTCTTCGACCAAATGGTATGTAAAAATTCCCATACATATTGCTGTTGATAATACTAAAAATATATTCAAAATCGGATAAGAATATACAAAACCCGGATGTATTTTCCATATTAAATTTTGAAACATTTCATAGATAAAAATATGAGTCATATAAATTGAATAAGTATATTTGGACAAATTTACATAAATATCTTTATCGAAAAATTTAGAAATAAATCCTTTATTAAACATAAATAAAACAATAATTCCAACAAATGCCACAATAAAAATCATATGATTTTTAAAACATAGTTTGTGCAATAATAAATTATTGATAATAAAATACAAACAAACAAATTCACATATGGTAAGTAATATTTTTGATTTCAGAGAAATTATACAATTTTGAATCTTATCAACATTTCTTTTATACCAATCTCCAATAAAATACCCTAACCCAATTCCACCTATAGCACGCATCATACCAACATTAAAAATATAATAAAATGTTTGTTCATGATTATTAATTTTACCGCCTTTTGCCTGTATTAAAAAGGTGTAGACAGTAAAAACACTAAGGGCAACAAATAAATCAACATATTTTTTATCAACATTTTTCAAAAGGTAAAATAACAATGTTAATACCCATAACATAGAAGACACATACCAGAACTGTCCGACATTCTTAACTTCTAAAACCATACCTGTACCATTTAAACATAATAGATTTAAAATATTATCATACAGTGTAAATTTCACCAGCCCTGTAAATGAAAACACAAAATATAACAACATACAAAAAATCAAAACAGGATAAAGTCTTACAAGTTTCTTTTTCAAAAATGTCCATAATGAGATACTTGATTTAAAAGTTAAAACAAAAAACACGCCTGATAATATAAAAAACAAATCAACTGCTTTTTGTCCGTTACAAGTCATCTTAAACAGATGATCATACAAATTTATATCTGCAAACAATCCATGCAGCCTGCTATTTTTAAATAAATGAAAACATATAATTACAATACACCCTATCAAGCGTAAAAATTCTATATTTCTAATTTTTGACATACTTTTCTTTCTCAATTATTTCTTAAAATTTTCAATCAACCTGCTATACATATCTTCCAGACTGACTGACGGAGTCCAGCCGGTATCTAAATAGTATTTAGTAGTATCTAAATAGTATTTAGTAGTATCTAAATAGTATTTAGTAGTATCCGGATACAACCTGTCATCAACATTTATTTTCAAATTCGAACTCGGGTATTTCTTACATAACATTTCTGCCATTTCTCGAATTGAACAGGTTGTATCCGGATTTGCAATATTATAGACTTCTCCGTTATGTCCTATTTCTGACATCAGCAATAAAGCTATAACACAATCCGTCACATAACAATAACTTCTAACAGTTAACCCCGGTGTCTTTAATATAATATCTTTATTTTCGACAATATTTCTTGCAAACTGCGCAAAAACCCGATTATCATTATAATCCACACCTGAACCGATTATTTGAGACAGACGTGCAATTTTTACCGGCACATCATACTGTGAAAAATACGCACAGCACATATTTTCGGCAAGCCTTTTACCAAGCGGATATGAATTTCTGACTTTCATTAAATCCATATATCCATAATCACTTTCTTTTAACGGTTCAACACGTTCTGTAGAGATATTTCCATAAACCTCCATTGAAGAAAGATATATAACACTTTTTACAGCTTTATCTTTTGCGAATTCCAGAATATTTTTTGTTCCGATAACAATAGTATCAATAGTTTCAACAGGATTTTCAACGAAACCTTTTGATGCTGTACCATTTGCTGTGTGTATTATAAAATCAACGGCAGGACAATTTATTTTTTCTGTTATATCCTGAAATATAAAATGCAAGTTAGGTGTTATTTTATCCGCAAATTTTTTTATAGTCTTTTCTTTGTTTCTTGCCAGTGCATATATCGTAATATTTAAATCATACTTTTCATTTGCCAGAAGCAGTGCAGTTATAATTTGAAAAGCAATCATGCCGGTTGCTCCGGTTATTAAAATTGAAGAATTTTTATAAAAATCCCAATTTATACACTTTGAATTAAGAATTTCAAAACTATCATTTTTTTCAATTTCATTTAAAAATTTTATCATTTTGTCCCCATTTTTATACCAAATGCATCTAAATCTTCCTTATAGCGGATTAGTGCTCTTAAAATATACAAATCTTCTATTGTTGTAATTTTTATATTTCCGCGGTTACCGCCAATCATAAATGTTGTTTTTCCAAGAGTCTTATAAAGAGTACAAGAATCTACAATATCAACATAATCAGGATTCTTTTCTCTCGTAATTTCATGAGCTTCCAAAATTTCATCAAGAATAAAAGACTGAGGTGCTTGAGCTGAATATGTATTTTTACGATAAGGAACAGTTTTAGGATTCACGTTATTATCACTTATCAATATTGTTTCAAAACAGGAAGTACAGGTTATCGCGTTACCGTTTTTGCTTGCACACTCAATATTTCTTGAAATTACATCCTGCGTAATATTTGGTCTAACGCCGTCATGAATTAACACAATCGAATCACCTGAGTTTTCTTTTCTTGCAAGAACAAGTGCGTTATAAATTGAATCCTGACCTGTAGCACCGCCTTTTACGATTCCTGCGGTCTTAGTTATATAGTGGAATTTGACCAGATCCTGCATATACTCATAATAATCAGGATGAATTGCGATATAAATTTTATCAATTTGTTCATGTTTTTGAAACAATTCAAGAGTATGAACAATAATAGGTTTATCATTAATTTTCAAAAACTGTTTTGGAACAGATTTTTCTCCACGGCTTAAGCGCTGACCGGTTCCGCCGGCAAAAACTATTGCAATATTATTTCTCATTTATACCCTCATTCATAATTTCCTCAATTAAATCAACAGCGCGTTCTGAAGCGTGTCCATCTTCCATACAGCCTTTTTCTTGCAGGAATTCCTCAACTTTCTTCCTGTAAGATTTATAATCAAATTCAAGAATATTTTTACGCAGCTCATCGTTATTCTTTGCAACAGGAAAAGGTGTTGACGTCAACGGATAATAAAAACCCCTGTCCTCGTCAAATTCTTTAATGTCTGTTGCATAAATAAATCCAGGTTTGCGGCTTAGCATAAAATCAAATATACAGCTTGAGTAATCGGTAATCGCAATATCTGATGCGACTAGAAGCTCTTGAATATCAGGATACTCTGATACATTATAAATATTTTCCCGCTGAGGAATTACTCTTTTCTGATATTGTCTGAAATTTGGATGTAAACGAACCAACACAACCCATTTACCACCGAATTTTTCTGTTAAAGTTTCTAATAATTCTTCGTATTCGATACCAAAACAATATATCCTGCCATCATCTCTATAAGATGGTGCATATAAACATATATGAACATCTTTATTTAACCCTAAAACATTTCTGATTTTCTCATTTATAACTGTAGAATCGCTGAAAAATATATCATTTCTCGGATGACCAAATTGTTTTATTTCACCATGCTCATCAAAATTTCTTTTGAATAAATCATTCTCAAACTGACTATTTGATAACAAATAATCTAATGATTCAGAATCTTTTTTCTCATAACCATCCCAATTTACTCTATTCAAAAAATTCGGAGCATCAGCATCAAGCTTCTTTATCCCTAAAGAACCATGCCAGGTATTTATATAAATCTGATTTCTTTTTTTAATAAGTCCTGCTTTAAAAAAACAAATTTTTCTAATAGTTGCAATCCAAATTTTAGATGTAGCCAATTCTTTTAATGCCTTTAAGGAATAGTAATTGACCAATTTTACTTCGGGCGGGAAATTGCCGGACTCTGCTTCGATTTTCGGATTTTTTACCAGCCAAACTAATTTATAAGGCAGTTTACGTCTGATTATTTCATCAGTAATATATTTCGGATTACATCCATAAGTATTCCCGCTATAATTTGAAATAACAATTTTTTTATCCTCAACAGGAAGATATTTATAAATCCATTTGAAAATCACCTTACTATTTACCTCAAAAGGCAGACCGAAAATATAAATAAATTTCGAAAATTTGTTATTTTCAATACCAAATATATGTGTAAGAAAACTAAATTTCATTACTTAACACCTTTACTCATAATTTCCTCAATCAAATCCACAACACGTTCTGAAGCGTGCCCATCTTCCATACAGCCTTTATCTTTTAAAAATTCTTCAACTTTTTCGCGGTAAGACTCGTAGTTAAAATTCAGAATATTTTTTCTTAATTCTTCATTATGTTGAGCAACAGGGAAAGGTGTTGAAGTCAGCGGATAATAAAAACCCCTGTCATTATCGTATTCTTTAATATCAGAAGCATAAATAAATCCGGGTTTACGGCTTAGCATAAAATCAAATATACAGCTTGAATAATCTGTAATCGCAATATCTGCTGCAACTAAAAGCTCTTGAATATCAGGATATTCTGACACATTAATAATATTTTCATTTTGAGGGATTAAACGCTGCTGAAATTTCACAAATCTTGGATGCATTCTAACTAATATTTTCCACTCACCGCCGAATTTTTCTTTTAAAGAATCTAATAAATTATCATATTCCAATCCAAAACAATATAATCTTCCATCATCTCTAAAAGACGGCACATACAATAGTATATGATCAGATTCAGATATTTCATAATAATCTTTAACTTTCTTACATATTTCTGAATTGTCTTTATAAAAAACATCATTCCTTGGATGACCATAATTTTTATATTCATTATTAAACCACATAGCACTTTTAAAAACTTTTAATTCGAAATCGCTATTAGTAAGAAAAAAATCCATCATTGCAGAGTCTTGTTTTGCATAATTTACCCAGGCTTGATTTTCTTCAGAAACAAAAGCACTTACATTAGCATCCAATTTTTTAATCCCCAAACTGCCATGCCAGGTTTGAATATAGTACTGATTCTGTCTTTTTAATAACCCTTTTTTAATAAATCGGACTTTACGTTGATTATCAATCCATACTTTTGCAGTAGCCAGTTCTTTTAAAGCTTTTAAACTGAAAAAATTTACCAGTTTTATTTGTTTCGGGAAATTCTCTAATTCGGCTTCATCACCTGGATTTCGTACAAGCCAAACCAATTTATAAGGCAGCTTTCGTTTAATTATTTCCTGAGTTATATATTTAGGATTACATCCATATCCGGCGCCGTCAAAATTAGACAAAACTATTTTATTATTATCAATAGGTAAATACCTGTAAAATTTACACAATAAAGAGCCGCTAAACCGAATAGTAACACCCAATAAACAAATAACTTTTGAATACCCCTGATTTGTAACTGCAAATATCCGCTCCAACCAACTTAATTTCATATATGACTTCCTATATTCTTAATTCCACATGACAAACAATAACATAAAAATTAAATCATGCAACATGCACCATAATTAGGTTATTGGCACTTTTCTACTATCGGGTAGTTTATATTTTTATCGTGGATTACTTAATATTAATAAACTATGGGAAAACGAGTTTATAAATATGATAAGGTTCTTTGCCGAAAGTTCGGAAAACGTGTTACTTATTTGAGAAAAGAAGCAGGAGTAACTCAAGAAGAACTTGCTTTTAGAACAAATATTTCCCCGAGCTACCTCAGCGCCATTGAAAGAGGAATTACAGATACAACTATTTCTACCCTGAAAAGATTATCCAAATCATTAGAAAAAGATATTATTGACTTTTTTGCATTTTAATTTCTTTACGCATTTTTTTTTTCGTGATAGCATAATTCCATACAAGTTATGAAAATTATGAGGTAAAAATATGCAAGCGCGCAGAGCAGCAAGAGAATTAGCATTTATTCTATTTTCTCAATTCGATAAAAAAATTACAAACTATTCAAAAGAAAACTTAGATGATATTATCTTAAAATCAGTAAGAATTCTTTCAAGCAGTGCTCAAGATGATTTAAAAATTTCACTTGGTGCATTAATTGACATGAAAAATAAAATTGATGATTACGAAGCAGAACACGAAATCAATTTAAACAGACCACTGGAAGCGGCGAATATTCCTGTTCCGATGCCGACAACATCTGATATGACAGGCAGAATCGATGAAATGATTGAAGTTGCGGAAAAAGCATTACTTGCATTAGAAATCGCAGAATTCACTACTCTTGAATCCCAATCAGAAGTTAAAAATTATGCAATCACTATCGCAGAAGCATTCCAAAAAAATCACGAAGAAATCGATGGAATGATTAAAAAATACTCTACTGGCTGGGATTTTGACAGATTGGTAAAAATGGACAAAGATATCTTAAGAATTGCGATTTCCGAACTTGTATATATCAAAGAAGCTCCAATGAAAGTTATCGTAGATGAAGCAGTTGAACTTGCTAAAAAATACTCAACAGATGACAGCTCATCATTTATTAACGGAGTATTGGCAAAAGTTATCGTTGAAAACGGTATTGCATAGAAAATTTTTCATACATTTAACGCGCCGGATGAAATTTCATCCGGCGCGTTATTTTTTATTCTTCACTTACAGAAAAACCATCGGGAAGTTCCTTTTCCAATTCCTTCATAAATTGTGAAAGCGTTAACCCGAACGCACCCGAAAGTTTGAATAATGTAGTAAGCTGCGGATCTTTGACTGCCCGTTCAATATCACTAATAACAGATGACGGAATATCATATTCAGCACCTAATATAAACTGACTTTTTCTGCCGCGCAAGCGTTTAACTGTTTTTGCTAACGATGCACATATAATTTTTTTCTTACCCTCTTGCATATTCATAATATTGAATGTAATATAATATCATACCTATCGCGTACGCGATAGGATAAAAAAGGAGGTTATATGGAAAATAAACAAATAGATTCCCTCCCCACCGGTGGGGGAGGGGTAGGGAGAGGGGGAGAGAAGCTCGCCTTCACTTTAGCTGAGATTTTAATCACTTTAGGAATAATCGGAATTGTAGCAGCACTTACTATTCCGGGACTTATAACAGCGCACAGGAAAAAAGTTATTGAAACCAGACTGGCAAAATTCTATTCAACAATGAATCAGGCAATAAAGTTAGCAGAATATGACTACGATGACAGAACTGGTTGGGATGAACTTGGAAAAGGTTTTATTCAAGACGAAGATGGTAACGACACAAAGGAAACCGTTGCCATAAGTTGGGTACAAAAATATCTTTTACCATATATAAAATCAGATGTTAAAGCAACAGACAAATACGGAAAAGTACAGTTACATTTTCAAGATGGCAGCATGGTTACCTTATCTTCTTCATCCTGGATTTTTTACCCCGATGCAACAAAATATCATGAAACAGAAGATAAGGGATTTAATCAACAAGAAGCTACAGGGAAATATGCTTTTACTTTTTTGTACGCACCGACTTGTACAAACAAAGAAAAATGTAAATACGTAGGTGACGGAGTAGAACCATATAAATATGGTTGGGATGGCACAAAAGAACGATTACTATACGATGAACATTTTGGCTGTGCTAAAGAAAATGTTATACGAGCATACTGCACCGAGTTAATTAAACAAAACGGATGGAAAATACCAAGCAATTATCCAATAAAGCTTTAATATAAATAATTTTATGATATTATTTTAATATGTTTGGATTCTTTAAAGATAAATTTGAAAACCTGAAAGATGCAGTTTCTAATACTGCAAAATCTCTGGTTGGTGATGTTTTAGCAAATGTAGATAACTCAGAAGAAGAATACTCCGAATTCGCACTTGATGATATTGAAGATACACTAATCAGCGCAGATTTAGGTGTAAACTACGCGGCTGAACTTGTCGATAATCTTAGAAATAAAAAAAATGCAAAACCCTCTGAACTTAAAAACTATCTTAAAGAAGAATTCAAAAAAACATTAGCAAACGCAGGTTCAACAGAACTTAATTACAAGGAAAACGAATTAAATATATATTTTATTGCAGGAGTAAACGGAGCAGGCAAGACCACGCTCATAGCCAAAATGGCATACCGTTTCAAACAGGAAGGTAAAAAAGTTTTAATAGCAGCAGGTGATACATTCCGAGCTGCCGCAGAAGAACAGTTAAACATCTGGTCTGAACGCGCAGGAGCTGATATTGTGCGCCGAGATAAAGCAGATCCGGCATCTGTTGTTTATGAAGCCATTCAAAAAGCTAAAAAAGATAATTATGACGTGATTTTGATTGATACCGCAGGACGCTTGCAAAATAAATTCAACTTAATGGAAGAATTAAAAAAGATTAAAACAGTAATTGATAAACAAGCACCTGAATCACTGCGTGAAAGCATTCTTGTAATTGATGCAAATACAGGTCAAAACGGTTTACAGCAGGCAAAAGTTTTCACTGATGCCGTAAATTTAACATCTGCGGCTTTAACAAAATTGGATGGAAGCGCTAAAGGTGCAATAATTATTGCTATTGCAAAAGAGATGAAACTTCCTGTAAAACTTGTAGGTGTGGGTGAAAAAATGACAGACCTGAAAGCTTTCAATCCGGACGAATTTATAAGTGCACTATTTGAGGGGTAAAAGGGCAAAGGGGTAAATTTGTTGCTACCAATCATTTCCAAGTCATCTCAACAGTTTAAAGGGGAGTAAGATGCTTAAAATTTTAGAATCTGCAACTACAAAATCAGGTAATAAAATAGAATTAATCGGGACACCTGGAAAAGGAAAAGTTTTAATTATCGGTGTTTTTCACGGCGATGAACCTCAAGGAAAATATTTAATTGAAAAATATATACAAAACCATTCATGTCAATCAAGAGGAAAATTACTTTTTATTCCTTGCCTAAACCCTGACGGGCTTTTGAAAAACACAAGATGCAACGCAAACGGTGTTGATTTGAACCGAAATTTCCCGACAAAAAACTGGGGGGTAAATAAAGGAGACAATGCGACTTGCGATGATGAAACCACTGCATACTACGGCGGGAAATCCCCTGCAAGTGAAACTGAAACAAAATTTGTCATAGATGTTATAGAAAAATACCAGCCGGTTCTTATTTTAACACTTCACGCGCCATACAAAGTTGTAAATTATGACGGACCTGCAGAAGATATTGCACAAAAAATTTCAGATATAATCAATTATCCGGTTGAAGCAAGTATCGGATACCCGACACCGGGAAGCTTCGGAACTTATTGCGGAGTAGAAAGAAATATTCCGACCATAACACTTGAGCTTGATGAAGAAATCCCTGTAGAAGAACTGGTTGAACCGGTATTTGAAATTTTTGATATGTTTTAAATTAAATAATTTTTGTAGTACAATCAATTCAGAAACGAGGGATTTATTATGAAATTATTTAACTCATACACAAACACTGTTGAAGAATTTAAACCGATTGACGGTAACAAAGTTAAAATGTATGTCTGCGGGCCTACCGTATATGATTACGCGCACCTCGGACACGCAAGATGTTATATCACATGGGATGTTTTATACAGATATTTAAAATTCCGCGGATACGATGTTACATATTGCCGCAACGTAACAGATGTTGATGATAAAATCCTTAAAAAAGCAGAAAAAGAAGGAAAAACACCAACAGAAGTTTCTCAATACTGGTATAAACAATTTACAAATTCAATGAAATCGTTAAATACTTTATCTCCTGATATTGAACCATTTGCTACTAAAACTTTGGGCGAAATGATTTCAATCACAAAAGATTTAATTGCAAACGGATATGCCTATGAAGCCGGCGGTGATGTTTATTTCAGAGTTAAAAAATTCCCTCAATACGGTTACCTTTCAAAACAGCCGATTGACCAATTAGAAAGCGGTGCAAGAATCGAAGTCGGCGATTTAAAAGAAGATCCGCTTGATTTTGCATTGTGGAAAAAAGACGAAAAATTCGGATACAATTCACCATGGGGTGTTGGCAGACCGGGCTGGCATATTGAGTGTTCTGCTATGAGCAGAAAATACTTAGGCAAAACTATCGATATCCACGCAGGCGGAGCAGATTTAATCTTCCCGCACCACGAAAACGAGATCGCACAATCAGAATGTGCAAACGGATGCAAATTCGTAAATTACTGGCTTCACAACGGCTTTGTAACCATAAATAAAGAAAAGATGTCAAAATCTTTAGGTAATTTCTTAACAATCGATGATATGTTAAAAAATTATGATGCAAACACATTAAGATTATTTATTTTAACAAACCACTACAGAATGCCTGTAGAATTCTCGGACGAAGCTTTAACATCAGCTCAAGCAGGTGCAAAACGTTTAACCAATGCAAAACAAACTCCAATTAATGAAGAACTTGATATTACAACAACCGATGAATATAAAGCGTTTGTTGAAGCAATGGATGAAGATTTAAATACTTCAAAAGCTCTTGCTATTCTGTTTGACCTTGCTACCCGTGCAAATAAAGATGAAAAAGATGCTTATACAATTCTATTCAAACTAGGTTCTACACTTGGTTTTACATTTGAAAAAGCATCTTTATCTGATGAAGATTTAACAAAAGCAATTTCACACGTTTCAGAAATTCTGGGACAGGAATTTTCTTCAATGGAGGAAATTATTGAACTTCGTAAACAAGCCCGCGCTGAAAAGAATTGGGACATTGCAGACAAAATCAGAATCGCGTTAGATGAATCCGGAGTAATCCTAAAAGATACTAAAGAAGGAACAACAATTGAAGCTAAAGGTTAATATATTAAAAGCAGTAACTGTTTTGACTGTATTATCTTTGAGTTTACCGTCATATGGTTCGTTTTTGAAAGATATTCAGCCTGTTTCGCCTGTAGAAATAAAAAAAGAAGCAAAAATTGATATTAAAACTCCGAAATCAAAAATTGTGCGTGTCGGAATAGGTTCAACAAGCTTTTCCACATACGAATGGGATAATACTGAAATCTACGGTACAGGTGAATTTGAGCTATATAACAACAAGACCTATATAAATACATACGACAGTTCAAATTCAATTAAAGTTTCAATGTCGGGAAAGATTTTTATCCTGAAAGATTCTGAAAATAAAGTAATAGCAAAGGTTTCAGGTCCTATTATTTTCAAAACAGATTTTGGCTATTTCGGAGTTCAGAACCTTAAACGGGCCGGCAAAGATGCCCTTTATCGCGGTCAAATAGAACTTGTACCTGCTGCAAAAGAAGGAAAATTTCATATAGTAAATGTTCTTGAAGTTGAAGAATACTTAAAAGGAGTTGTCCCAAATGAAATGCCTGTGCGTTTCGGTTTAGAAGCCTTAAAAGCCCAAAGTGTTGCTGCAAGAAACTATGTTCTATCGCCGCGGGTTAAAGCCAATCCGAATTATGATGTAGTAGATTCTGTCGCAAGTCAGGTTTATTTTGGTGCAAACACTGAAAAAGACTTATCAAACCAAGCAGTAAAAGAAACTACAGGGATTGTAGCACTTTACGGTTGGGATTTAATCCTTGCACAATATTCATCAACCGCAGGAGGATATACTGAATGTTTTTCAAATGCATTTTCCGATCCTGTAACAAAAAAATTCCCGTCCGAATCAAAACCATATTTGACTGCAAAACCTGATTATGACACAACAGAACCATTGGATAATGAAAAATCTGCTGCAAAATTCTATAAATCAAAACCGGCATCTTATGATGTAAAATCACCATATTTCCGCTGGGAAAGAGAATGGAACGGGCAGGAAATTCAAGATGCAGTACAAGCAAATATAGCAGCACAAAGCACAACAGGGTTTATAAAACCTGCAGTTGCAAAAGACGAAACTATCGGAATAATTAAAGAAATTAAAGTTCGAAAACGCGGAGATTCCGGCAAAATCATTGAACTTGAAATTATAACTGATGATAAAAATTACACAGTACAAAAAGAACTTGTTATAAGAAGGCTCTTCACTAATAAAGGTAAGGCTTTACCAAGTGCAAATGTAGTTTTTGAGCACGAATATAACCAAGACGGCGATTTAATTTATATTAAAGCTTACGGCGGCGGTTTCGGCCACGGTGTTGGTTTAAGCCAATACGGCGCCGGATTTATGGGAAGTGAACTCGGCCAAAGTTTTGACAAAATCCTAAAACATTACTATTCAGGAATTACCCTTGCAACAGAACCTGTCGTACTATCAAATGAAAACAACAATATAATTCAACAATTTTATACAAAATCAGGAAAAGCCATTCTTGTTGCAGATAACAAATATAAAGCAAAATGTATAAAAGCTTTAATTAATAACAACGAAACAGATATTGAACTTAACACCGCGCAAAGATATAATCAAATAGATTTATCAAAATATTTACAACGCGGAATGAATACGATAAAATTTTACTATCCTGAAATACAGGGCGGAATAAGAATTTATATAGAACCGGTTGGTGAAGATGACAGATACTGTAATAACTAAAGAAGATAAAACACCAGGTGTATTAAAAGCCGCATGGCTTATTGCAGTTGTAACAATTGTAAGTAAGCTTATCGGGTTTGTCCGTGATATTATTATTGCCAATTATTATGGTGCATCATTAGTTTCTGATGCTTATTATTACGCATATCAAATCCCGTCACTTTCATTAATTTTACTTGGCGGAGTCGGCGGCCCGTTTCACAGTGCTACCGTTGCTATATTTTCAAAACTAATTCCAAACCTAAAAGATAAACCGAGCGAAGAAGTTAATAAGTTGTATTCAACCTTTATGAACGCAACAATAATATTTTTCCTAATTCTTTCAGCAATAATATTTTTATTCCCGAAACAAATTATGGGATTGATTATATCAGGCGGTTCTGCTGAAATGATAAACCTTGCAGCAGCTCATTTAAAAATTATGACACCGCTTCTTGTAATCGGAGGAATTGTCGGGATTTACTACGGAATTTTAATTATTTATAGACAGTTTATGCTGCCTAATTTATCTCCGATAGTTATGAGCCTTGCTATAATCGGGGTTGTAATCGCAGTTCCAAATGACCAAAAGGGTTACGCACTTGCTATTGCAACAACAATCGGGGCAGTGTTACAGCTTGTTATTCAATATCCGAACATCAGAAAACTAGGCTACCGACTGCGTCCGAACTTTGAATTTACAACAAACCCTTATTTTAAAGAGATTTGCGAACTGCTTTTTCCTGCGGTTTTAAGTTCAACAGTTGGTCAGATTCACATTTATGTTGATATGTTTTTTACATCTTCAATTTCAGAAGGCGCGTGGACTGCTATCGGTTATGCAAACAGAATTTTTCAATTTCCTGTAGGGATTTTGGTTACGGCTTTTCTTGTACCGCTTTTTCCTATTTTTGCAAGACTTGTTGCGGATAAAGACTATGACGGCATAAGAAATTACTTTAATAAAGGTGTCGGAGTATTATTTTTCGGAGCGATACCGATTATTATAGGGATTCTGGTTGTCGGAATGGACGCTGTAAGACTTGTTTTTGAACACGGTGTATTTGATTCAACTGCGACATTTATGGTTACGGAAGCTTTATGGTTTTTGTCTGTTTCAATTATTCCGTATGTATTTAGAGACTCAATTACAAGAGTTTATTATTCTTTTAATGATTCTGCAACTCCTTTTGTCGTAGCGTTTTCATCTATTGTTTTAAAATTATTCCTGAACTGGATTTTAATATCAAAAATGCACTTTGGAATCGGCGGAATCACACTTTCTACATCACTTGTAACCCTATTCAATGCTGTAGTTCTCGGGGTTCTGATTACAAAAAAATTAAATATGAATTATAAATCATTGTTCACAAACTTGTTAAAAATGATAATTTCAGGTATCATAACACTTGGAGTTTGTTTCATCTGCGCATCAGAAATCGACAAACTTCTGCACCTGCCTATGATTCCGTTTGAAATCATAAAAATCAGTTTAATAGCAATTATCTGTCTGGGTATATATATTCCGCTGAATTTATTATTTAAAATGGAATACGCCGGAGAATTGTTTAATAGATTAAGAGCAAAAATTTTAAGAAAATAAGCTAATTTAAAAATCAAATAAGAAGAGTTAAGTTATACATATGAGATTACAAGTAGGACCAAGTATTGATAATAATAAAGTACGACTGGATTTTAGAAAAAGTCCGGCAAAGCCTGATAATATTCCAAGCTATGAAATAGAAAAATCAAAAGCAGATGAATTTGTAAAAAAATATAACTCTCAAGAGAAAAATTTAGTTATATTAACAATAATTTCTGCTGCAGTTTGTGCAATACTCGGAATGTTTGCAAGTTCTCATAAAAATTCTTTTCTTAGAACAATCCTTGGACTTGCCGGCGGAACTGTTGTCGGCACAGGTATAGGTATCGGAATATCTTCTTACAAAAAAAATCATCTGATGGATGAATATAACGTAAACGAAGTTCCTAAAAATTAATAATTATCGGAGTATGAATGAAAGAGAAATTTAAACCTGTAACAGACGAAAGTCCTATGATGATTGTTTCGGGAATACTTGTGTTTTACGTATTGATTGCAGGATTTATTTTTTATCTTTATTTATTACATAGAATCACACTTTTACCTTGTATTATAACCGTCTTGATTTTTACAGGAATATATTTTCCGAGATTTTTGATTATAAATAAACTCAAAAACAAAGATGATATAAAAATCCTTGATGATTCTATTTTGATAAATGGCTGTAGGATTCCATTTGCTGAAATAAAAGATTTTCGTACAGAAGACAAAAAACCTCAGGTCGTATTTTTTATGAACAATAAAATGGTTGTTTTCGCGCAAAGCAAATTCTACCTTCGTTTAGCTTACGGACAGATTGAATTTAATGCAATAGGCACAGAAAAAATTAAGCTTTTAAAGGAATTTTTAAATAATATAATAAATTAATCTTCTAACATTAAAGTATCGCAAATATTTTTTATTATTTTCACATTTTTTAACGATGTATTTTGAAGATAAATATTTATATTATCAATCATTGCTTCTCTATTTGCCAATTCTTTTTTTTCAAAAACATTTCCGATATCAATATTTAAAATTTTGAAGATTTTTTCAACAACAGATAAAGAAGGGTATGAAGTACCTGTTTCTATTCGGCTAATATATTTAGGGTCAACCCCGACCTTGCAAGCAAGTTCAGCTTGAGTAAGTTTTAGTAACTTACGATTTTTCTTCACCAAACTGCCTACAAGTTTTTTTATATCCTGCATTTTTTTATTATAAAAGATAATTCAGGTTTTAAAAACCAACAATCTGTTAGAACTTCATTGACATTCTAACTATTTGTTAGATAATATAACATATAGTTGGAATTTAAGAATAAAAGACAAACATTTAGTAAGAAAAATATTATGTTTAAGAAGCTGTACAGCAGTTTAAAAGTTACTGCAAATATTAGAAAAATCAGATATCATTTGTATAAAAGACGTTTAAAAGCATGCGGAAACAGAGTAATTTTTGCAATGGGGGTTAAGTTTTTCAACCCTAAGAATATTGTAATAGGAGAGAATGTCCGAATCGGCGCACGTTCAATTTTATCAGGTCAGGGCGGTATAACTATAGGCAGTAATGTAAGCTTAGGCCCTGAGGTTATAATCTGGTCAGCTAATCATAATTATATGCAGCCCAAAGAACTGCCTTATGACAATGAATATATAAAACGACCTGTTATAATTGAAGATAATGTTTGGCTTGGAGCAAGATCTTCAATTGTTCCGGGAGTTAAAATTGAAGAAGGGGCAGTAATAGGACTTGGAGCAGTCGTTACAAGAGACGTTCCAAAATGCGCTGTTGTTGCCGGAAATCCTGCCAAAATTATAAAATACAGAAACATTGAAGCTTACGAAAAACTAAAATCAGAAAATTCCTTTCATAACGTATAGAAATTAAGCTTTTGAAGAAATTTTAAAATACTATCAAACAGTATTATCTAATATAGAACTTCCCTTATATTGAAGTGCCTGCATAAGATGAATTTGTGTAATATCTTTACTTGAATCCAAATCCGCAATTGTTCTTGCAAGTTTAAGGATTCTGTCATAACGTCTTCCGGAAAGCTGATATTTCACTATCGCAACTTTTAACAATTCTTTTGATTTATCATCAAGTTTACAATACTTTTTAATCAAGTCTGTCGTAAGCTCTGAATTTGTTAAAATCGGTTCATTCTTATAACGTTCTATTTGCATTTGACGGGCTTTCACAACACGCTTTCTGATTGATGCGGAATCTTCTTCCGCGTCATTTGTCGACATAAGTTCAGCAGATGTTAACCTCGGAACTTCAATTTGAATATCAATTCTGTCTAATAACGGTCCTGAAAGTCTTGACTGATACCTGTTTATTTGGGAATCCGTACAGGTGCATTGTTTTTCTTTATCACCCAAAAATCCGCAAGGACAAGGGTTCATTGCTCCAAGAAGCATAAATTTTGCAGGATATTTTATTGAATGTTTAGCACGCGAAATAACAATTTCACCATCTTCTAACGGCTGACGCAAGACTTCTAAAACACTTCTTGGGAACTCAACCATCTCATCTAAAAATAACACCCCGCGGTTTGCAAGCGTAATTTCACCGGGTTTTGGATTGCTTCCACCACCGATAATCCCATATGATGATGCAGTATGGTGAACAGCACGAAATGGCCGTTTCATCATCAAAGGTTCATCTGACGGTAAAAGCCCGCATATACTGTAGATTTTAGTAAGTTCCAAAGCTTCTGACAATTCAAGCGGCGGCAAAATTGACGGAAAACACTTTGCCATAAGAGTTTTACCTGAGCCGGGAGAACCTGTCATTAAAATATTATGTCCTCCTGCAGCTGCAATTTCCAGCGCTTTTTTAGCTTTTTGCTGACCTTTTACATCTTTAAAATCGAACGCGTAATCCTGACAAGATGCACGATTTAAATAATCCTTCACATCCACAACTGTCGGCGGAATCTTAGTTTCTATAAAATGGTTTACAACATCTGTTAAATGTTTCGCGCCAAATACATTTACTTCTCCGTTTAATGCAGCTTCTTTTGCGTTAACATAAGGTACTATTACATTTTTTACACCTGCCTCTTTTAGCCCTAATACAAGCGGCAAAACCCCGTTTACTCCGCGCAAAGTTCCATCCAAAGACAGTTCGCCTATAAAAGCATAATCTTTGGTTTTCTCAGAATCCATAACCTCTTCTTCTGTCAAAATTCCGACAGCAATCGGCAAATCAAAACTTGTCCCTGCTTTTTTCAAATCCGCTGGAGCAAGGTTTATTATAACTTTTTTAGACGGAAACGAATACCCCGAATTTTTTATTGCAGACTTTACCCTGTCACGAGCTTCGTTTACCGAAGCATCAGGCAAGCCGACAATAGCCATCCCAGGCAGTGAATTTGCCACATCCGTCTCAACCGAAACTTCGTATGCCGTAATTCCTATAACCGTTGCCGTTTTTACTGTATTAACCATATGGCTAGTATAGCATAATTACAATTATTTGTCTTTTATGTTAAACCATGATAAAATTAACCCGTGGAGAGACTAAAAATGACTAAAGAAATTTCTAAATTAAAAAATAATATTGAATACATTTATAAACAAAACAAAAACACCCCGAGAATGGCATTATGCTTAAACTTTTCAATAAATGAACCTGAAGAAAAACCGGGGATTTATTCGCTTGTATCAAGACTTTTACTTCAAGGTACAAAAAAATACAACAGCGAAGAACTTGCAAATGAATTTGAAAAATATGCAATAGATTTTTCAAGCGACCTGTTCCCTAATTATCTTCGCTTAAACTTCCTTTGCCTTAACGAGGATTTTTCAAAAGCAATTGAATTAATGAATGAAGTCATTACGAATTCTACATTTGATGAAATTGAAAAAGAAAAACTTAAATTGAAAGGTGAAATCATAGCAGAATTAGACTCTCCGCGAGCAAAAGCAATGGATTCATACTGCAAAGCCATGTATGAAAACCACTACTACGGAAATTCAATGACAAAAATTCTGGAATCTCTTGATTCTATTACAAAAGATGATGTTATTAAAGCTTATAACTTAATTCTCAACGACAGTAAAAAAGCTCTTGCAATTGTCGGAACACTTGATAAAAATGAAATTTTACCACAAATTGACGAAACTTTAGGTGAGCTTCCGCCGTCAATCGACAATAATTTCAATATAACTAAGCCTGAATTAAAAGAGAAAAAAGAAATTATAAACATTAAACCTGATCTTAATCAGGCACACATTATCAAAGGCTGGCCGGTTCAAACATACGGTGAGGAAGATTATCCGGCATTTATTCTTTTAAATATTATCCTTGGTGCAAGCGGCCTGTCTTCAAGACTATTCCTTGAACTTCGTGATAAAAAAGGTTTGGCATATGTTGTAAGAAGTTCTTATGAAACATATAAACTTATCGGTAACTTTATGATTTATATCGCAACAGAACCTAAAAATATAGAAGTTTCACTCAAAGGATTTAACGAAGAAATAGAAAAAATCAAAACAATTCCGGTAGATGAAAAAGAACTTGAAGATGCTAAAAATAATCTTCTTGGCAAATATGCATTCCTTGATGAAACCAATATTCAACAAGCCTGCTCTTATTCAAAATACGGCGTTTTAGGTTTTGGCTTTGATTATGTTGATAAGATTAAAAAAATGGTTAAAAATGTTACATCAGAACAGATTCTAAACTGTGCTCAAAAATATTTTAATGACACATATGTTTTGTCAATAATCAAACCATAACTTATCAGCTAATAGTTTTTTATTTTGTTTTTGGCAAAAATCCTTATTGAGAGGATTGTTGCGTGAAAAATAAAATTTGGAAATTAATATATTTTATTTATCTTATAATCCTCTCAGGATTTATGTTTCCCTGTACCGCATTAGAAAACGAAACAGCAACAGGATATATTCAAACCTCAACTGATGACATAGAAACTATTTTCAGGAATAATATTCCGCTTCAAGATTCTGTAATCTACACACAAGTGCCGCGCGGACTTGTCGTAAGTTTAGACAGTCTGATTTTTTTTGAAGAAGATAGTGATGAAATATCAGAATGCTCAAAATGCGTACTTGATATAATAGGTGATATTCTTTTGTTCATCGACAAACCCTGCATAATCGAAAGTAATACCCCCAAAAACACCTATCAAAAAACCTGCTACCGCTCAGACTGGGAACTTACAATGGTTCGAGCTGAGAAAATAGCCGACTATCTTATAAAAGTACGCAAAATCCCGCCTGAAAAAATTCGAGCAGCAGGATTTGGAGCAATGATGCCTTTTGATGACAATGTTTCATTTAAAGGAAATCTTAACCGAAGAATAGATTTTGTAATATTAAACCGGAATAACACTCCTCACTAAATCGTAATAAATTATTTCCAATCAGGATAATAATATACCGTTACAACATCAGTTGTTTTAATCCGTGCATGCCCGCCCATTATAAGGTTTGTAAGCGAACCGACAAATGGTATTATGGTTAAAGACCACTTCAAAGGATAAACCCAAAAGCATCTGTTTTGACCTTTTTTAGTATAAGAATCCATAAGTTTAGACTTTTCAATATTAGGGATTTCAAAATCCCCAAGAATTATTTCAGCAGGAAAACCATTCATACCGCTTGTTATTATTGTTTCAATTTTTGCAGTAACAATTTGATCTTTTTTTAAGATGGTTCTTCGCTTGCAGTATGTATCTTGCAAAACTTTAAACTTAATAACCTGTCCTTCTGTCAGGTTATCTTTTGTTGAAATCGGCTCAATTATCCCCAGTTTGACAGGAACTCGATATGTACTTTCAAAATTATAAGGAAGAACTTCTGTTTGTACGATTTTGGTATCAGCATTTTCGACAGGCAAAACATCTTCACAATATCCCGCAGCAGGATATATTAGGCATAAAAATAAAAATATCAAAAAAATCTTATTCATACTTTAATTCCTCGTATGACTTATATTTGATTTTTTCCTCAAGTTTTTTACGATTTTCAATTGATGTAAGTAAAAAATTTTGATAATATTTGTTATTAATGTATTTATTATTTTCAAGATATTGCGGGTATTTATATGTGATATATTCATAAATTCTTGCTAATCGTTTTGATGTAAGATTATGTCTTGAAAATTTATCAAATCTTTTTTGCGGGCAGGTTTTATTTATATAAACAATCAAAGCTAACGGATTATAACCTGCATTTACCATAAAATCAACGGCTCTTTTATCAGCCGCAGTTTCAAACTTTTTAGAACTTAGCGCAACCTGAACAGAATCAATTGTTCCACCCCACACTCCATCATATGATTTTATAACTGTTGAAATTTCTCTTGAAATTAGTGCCGCAAGTTCATCATCTGTTTGAACAGAATTATAAAGCCCGTCATAAATTATTATCTGCCGTTTTGTTAAAGCTTTATCCGTGGTTAATTTTTTCTTTTTAGTTCTTTTGTCATATGTAAAAACTATTCTTCTTGTAATTTTGTTATGATTTAAAATATTTGTGCCGACATTATCTATTCGTGTTTGTACAGCATTAATTTCTTCAAGATTTAAATCTTTTTCTTGTACTGCTTCACAAGCCATAGGAGTAAACATTAATAAGAATATTGCCAAAAATTTTTTCATAAAACCCTCAATTCCTTATTTTATTATATTTAAAAAGATATATTTCGACAAATTGTAAAGTTAAAAATTATAGACAAGTGGGTATATATTTTACTTGATAAATCAGAGATTTTTTTATAAAATAGATCTATTAGGAATTAGGAGTTTGAAGATGAAAAAGTTAATTATACTGATGCTTACGCTGCTCGTGCCATTAGGCGCATGTGCAAAAAAAACATATTTGGATATTCAGCTGGATGAAGTTAAAAAAAGCCAACAGTATAATACTGTAAATAAGTTTAAAGGGAATTCGCAGCAGCTTAATTTGGATACAGATATATCAACAAAACAAGCAAGCTTGGTAAAAGATCCCGGACTTATTCATATCCCGACAGCTGAGCCTGTTGATGAAGAAAAATATGCAAGTAAGCTGGCTAAAGATGAAGAAACATATAAAAAAGTTAAATCAAGATTTTCACAGCGTAATTTTGACGGAACCGGTGTTAATTATTACAGAGTATACAGGATTGCCGAAAGAATTATTCGTGCCAACAATCTTGATTATGTAAACTGGCGTATTGCAATCAGAAAAACTCCGGTGCATAACGCATCTGCCAGTGAGGGTAATTTTATATTAGTAAATACCGGAATGTACGATACATTAGGTGATAATGATGATGCTTTAGCCTGGGTCTTAGCACATGAAATGTCACACTTAATTTTGGGACATATATCACGTTCTAAGGATTTAAGAGCTTCATATGAATATAATAAACGAGTTTATAGAGGAATGAGAGCGTCTGCCGGTAAAGATATTCTTGCTACTAAAATTAATATACAGGAAAATAATATTTTAAAAGCAGAACGTCATATGGAATACATGGCAGATTCAGAAGGTTTAAATTTGATTATCAAAGCCGGTTATTCTCCTGAAAAAGCTATTGAAGCAGTGAACTTATTAAATGCATTATCAGGTAATTATGACTTTGGCGGTGATCATCCTCATGCTGTTTACCGTCTTAATAATTTTAGAGATACTTTAATGATAGCCAATCCAAACTGGGTAAATATAGGCAGAGAAAATATTTATAATGGTGAAGTTTTGCCTTGTAAAATGGGCTCAGACAGAGTTTCTGTTATTATTCCAAAAGCCAAAAAGCCTAAAGTCTCTTATCAATTAGAAACCCCGGAAGAACGAATAATCAGAATGGCTTATGTTACATACAAAAAAGGCTATTTAGGCAGTGCCAAAAATTATTTTAAAAAGTGGATAGAATTAGATCCCGGAAATTATGTACCTTATTTATACTTATCATATGCAAATGAAGTTAATTATAAAGCATTTAATAATTCAAAATTCCTTAGACGAGCCCAAAAAGCAGTAAAAAAAGCTTATAAATATGCACCGTATTCACTTGATGTTCAAGCTCAAATGAAAGATTTGGAAAAATTATAAGCCTCATATAAAGTTTATATTAATGTCCAAAATGCTATGGTATAATAGACTTATAAAGAGCGGTAGTTTAATAAAGGAGATAAAGATGATTCCTATTTTTGATTCAAAACGTCAATACTCTCAAATTGGCGAAGAAGCTGAAAAAGCAGTTTGCGAAGTTATGAGATCCGGATGCTATATTCTTGGACCTAATGTTAAAGCTTTAGAAAGCGAACTTGCTGAATATATCGGCTGTAAATATACTGTAGCATTGAACTCTGGTACTGATGCATTGCATATCGCATTACGTGCTTTAGATATCGGTGCAGGTGATGAAGTTATTACAACAGCATTCACATTTGTCGCAACTGCTGAAGCTATCGGCATGGTTAATGCTAAACCTGTTTTTGTTGATATTGACCCTGATACATTCAATATTGACCCTAAAAAAATAGAAGAAGCTATCACTCCAAATACAAAAGCAATTATTCCTGTTCACTTATACGGTCAGCCTTGTGATATGGATGCAATTATGGCAATTGCGAAAAAACATAATTTAAGAGTAATTGAAGACTGCTGTCAGGCTATTGGTTCTTTATACAAAGGTAAAATGGTCGGTACATTCGGTGATATCGGATGTTACAGCTTCTATCCGACTAAAAACCTTGGTACAATGGGTGATGGCGGACTTTGTACAGTTAACAGCGAAGAATTAAGAGACAGACTTATCGCTTTAAGAAACCACGGTTCTATGGTTCGATACCACAATGACGAACTTGGTGTAAACAGCCGTCTTGATGAAATTCAAGCTGCAATCTTAAGAGTTAAAGCAAAACATATCGATGAGTGGAATTCTCAAAGACGTGAACATGCCGCATATTATAACAAATTATTTGCAGAATGTTCAGATATCCAAACTCCAAAAGAATTGGATGATACATACTGTGTTTACCACCAATACACAGTTAAAATTCCTAACCGTGATGAAGTTCATAAAATGCTTGGTGAAAACGGCATCGGCGCTATGTTATATTATCCGATTCCGCTTCACTTCCAAAAAGTTAATGCATGGCTTGGTATGGGAAAAGGCTCATTGCCTGTAACTGAAAAAAATACTGAAGTTGTAATTTCACTTCCTATGTTCCCTGAATTAACTAAAGAAGAACAAGACACAGTTGCAAAAACACTAATTTCTTGTATTGAAAAAAGTAAATCAGCAGCTGCTGTATAGTAATTGTAATTCTGAACCCGATTCAGAATTTTAAATTAAAAGGCGGACTTATCATTTTGATAAGTCCGCCTTTTAACTGTTATCCAATCCAGCCCATTTTATCAGGGTTTGCTTTGAGTCCGTTTTGTTGAAATAAATTGCTGTTTGACCATTCGGCAATATTATCTGTTTGTTTATTTTGAAACATTACCTGCAAAAGATTATATAACGGAGAGCTTTTAGATAATGTTGTATTATTAGTCAAACCGGTATCAGGTACATTATACTGACTATTGAAGTCTGTACCCGGTTTTGGATTAAGTTGTATTCCGCCGATTTGCTGCATTATCTAAATTCTCCTTAAGTTATGCGTAAGTGTGCATTGAAAAACATCCGCCTGCCGGATTTCCCATTTCATTGTAAGCGCGAAGATTTCCAACCCCCGGATGCTGACAATAAACTTTATCGCCGACATTAATTTGTTCGTTCGGGTCATTCATTGCACTATAATATGCGTTACTGACATTTGTACTAAAACCATTACAATAAAACATGCCTTCAACATATTTTTTTAATTGTCCAAATGTATTACTTACAAGATTTCTTGTTTCATCATCAGACTCTTTAATTTCATTAAAAGTTGTTTTTACAAATTTAGGATCAGAAGCTACAACATTGTTATTGTATGCCATTGCTGAACTTGCACCATTATCAAAAGCCATAAATTTATCCTTTATACTCTGCTCTTTTATATATAAAGTATATAAGAAGTAAATAATTGCTTTTTATAAGATAGATGACTTAATATTTTGTAATAATTATTATTTATATTTTATTTTACGTCTCCAAACTTTGTCCGGGATTTTCCAATCATTTTCAATAACTTTATTAAGGCAGAAATAAGCACTTCCATTATAACAATTATTATCAATTTCAGCTTTACTTTTTGAATATCCTGCCGGCACCAAACCTTTTTCTGTCCATGCCATAACAAAAACGTCTTTGCCTAACACATTAGGTTTCGTTTTACCATTTGCATCAAAAAAGAAAACAAGTCCGCTTTCATCAGTATCAATCCCGAACAGACTCATCATGTGTTCTGCCAAATACCCGTCCAACATAAAAGATGAACCCTTAACGATATTGAAACTTATAATACCACTTCCAATACCTTCTGAATCTCCGACTTTAGAGCCTCCAAGATTATAAATTTGATGCCAGCACCCTTTTGGAACCCTGTCAACACATACCTGTCCAACTTTCATGTGCTTGGCTAAAAAGTTATCAAACCATTCTTTTAAAAATTTACTGTTTCCATCTGCTACCGTACTGTAAGAAATATCTTCATCTTCCGCATAGCGTAAAGTTTGCTGAATAGTTGAATATGTTGCTTTTATTTGAGTTTCAAGCTGCTTTTTTTGATAATTTGAGATAAGCACCGGTATTGTAATCGCCGCAACTACCCCAATGATGCCGAGGGTAATGAGAACCTCGGCTAATGTAAATGCAAGTTTGAAGTTACATTTTTGATTTTTCATTACTATTTTCCTTTTATTCTTAATAGTTTACTATGAGTATTAATACTTTAATAGTTAGAAAGAAATTTGTCAAGAAGATAGAATAATAAAATGCGAGATGAGCTTTTATTTAAAATCGGACAAAGTGTAAGATATTTGCGCAACAAAAAAGGAATTTCACAAGAGGAATTGGCATTTCGTGCCAATTTAAATATGAATTCTATCAGTACATTAGAACGCGGAATAAATAACGTAAAAATAAAAACATTATATAACATAGCTTCTGCATTAGATGTAAATATAGAAGAAATTTTGAACTGCAAATTCTAATTTCGACTTTCACCCCTATTTGTTAAGTTTTGTAAAGTGTAAAATGTACACTATTCTTGCTCTTTCGGGTAATAGAAAATTTTATAAAAACATCTTATTGACATATAAAATTATATGTGCAATAAT
>CASLVD010000012.1 GCA_949398305.1 uncultured Candidatus Melainabacteria bacterium
AATTGAAAAATATAGACAAGTAGCTAAAAAATCTTGACAAATAAAAAGGCAGCTAAGTGCTGCCTGTATACCTAAACTATCTCTCTTCTCATACCAAAATTATTCTATTGTAGAGAGGTTCTCCACAAAGAATCGTTAAATTTACTTTGTTGAGGATTAGTATCTGCTGATAATGTTACATTGCTTGGAGCAAATACAAATACTAAATCTCCGACTTTTTTAGGGCTTCCGTTTAATGCTTGTGATGCACCGCAGACAAAGTCAATTGTTCTTTGAGATTGTTCTTTGTCTAAAAGGTGAAGGTTAAGCATAACGATTTTTCTATCTTTTAGGTGTTGAACGATTGTGGCAGCATCATCAAATGAGCGAGGTTCAACAACTATAACTTCGTTACCGCCTCTATTTGCGCTAGGGTGGCTAAGAACTTTTGCTTCGTTTTGTTTTTCTACTACCGGTGCATAAGATGGTGCGATCTCTCTTAAAGCACTGCCTTCTTCTACGTATTCATAATCATCTTCGTATTCATCAGAATCATTCATATCAACAAATGGATTTTCACCGCGGAATCCATCCATTACGAAATCTACAACTTTTCTGAAACTTTCTGTTATTGCTGCCACCTATTTTTCCTCCGTTTATCAATTAAATAATTTTCTACCTACCCTTAACATTGTTGAACCTTGTTGTGCCGCGATTTTATAATCCTGACTCATTCCCATTGAAATTTCCTGCAGTTTACAATTGAATTCATTTTCCAGCTCATTTTTTATTTGAACGATTTCTGAGAACAGTTTGGCGATTTCATCTTGTGCAATTCCTAACGGCGCTATATTCATAACCCCTGAGATTTCGATTGATTCAAGATTTTTAATTTGTTCAAAATTTTCAAACACTTCATCTTTGGAAAATCCGAATTTTTGTTCTTCTTTAGCATTGTTTATTTGAATAAGGATTTTTTGGACTTTGCCAATTTGACTTGCGTGTTGTGAGATGCTTTGAGCAAGTTTTACCGAATCTACCGAATGTATGTAATCAAAAACTTTTACGGCTTGTTTCACTTTGTTGGTTTGTAAATGTCCGATTAGGTGAAAAGTCGAGTTTTGTCTTACGTTTTCCGGAAGGTTGTTTATTTTCTCGCAAGCTTCAATTACTCTTGATTCTCCGAAGTCGCGAAAGCCTGCTTGATATGCGGCAATTATTGCATCTTCGTTAAAATACTTTGTAACTGCAATTATTCTGGGTTTACAAGGTGCGATTTCTTCTTGTATTTGTAAAAGATTTTTTCTTATTGTCTCAATCATCATTTAACCTCTACAAGAACAGCTCTCAACATGAGCATGATTTAATTGTACATTAGTTTTGCGGCATGTCCAAAATATTTATTTCTGTTAATATTTGCAAGAAATAAAGATGGCTGAAACCATGTCCCCATCATGGTTTCAGCCGCTATGGAGTTTTAGTTTGTGTGTTTACATAACTTAATATTATGATGGTTAGTATTATGAAAAAGCTTGATTTTATTGAAGAGCATGGCATTTTTATAAGTTACATCAATATTTAGGTTGAGCATGTATTTGTATAAAAATCAGGAGAGAGTCCTAAAAGCCTTTTATATTGCTCATTTCTGGAATATCCTAGCATGATTCCAAGGATGAAATCTTCATATTTTGAAATTTCATTGAGTTTTTGGCTGGAAAATTGTTTTAATATTACAAGACATTCGATTTTACCAAAGAAAATATTTATTTTGTTATTTCCTATTTCTTTTATTGAGTATTCGACGTTATTTTTGAGCAGCTGCTCGGCGTATGTCGGATAATCCTCACGGGTGCAGGTATACATTGCTAAATCCCGCATACCTTTTTTGTATTCATATATCAAATTATTAAATAATTCCATAAAATCTTCTCCTCTTCCTGTGTGTTAAGACGTATGAGTTATAAAAAAGTTTCTTTGTGGTAATATTGTTTTGCAAAGGATATAAGTTTTTATGAATTTACAAAACAATTTCGCATTAGCATTTAGCCTCACTATGTTAGCCGGTTTAACAACAGCAATAGGCGGAGCTGTTGCATTTATTACAAAGAAAGATAATTTAAAGGCTTTATCAATAGGATTGGGGTTTTCTGCCGGTGTAATGATATTTATATCTTTAGTTGACATTATTCCGGGTTCTGAAACTTTATTGAAGGCTAATTTCCCGGAAACATATAAATGGCTGGTTTTTGGTGGATTTGTTATAGGTCTTTTAGTATCTGTTTTGATTGACTATTTTTTACCCGATCACGTTGATACAGAAGAACTTTTGCATCCTGACAATCCTGAATCCTGTTCACATAACCATTACAAGCTAAAAAGAGCAGGTTTTTTAACTGCTGTTGCGATTTGTATACATAATTTTCCTGAGGGTATGGCAACATTTTTAACTACGACTCAAAATGTAACTTTGGGTTTATCGGTTGCGTTTGCGATTGCTATACATAATATCCCCGAAGGTATTGCTGTAGCGCTTCCTATCTATCATGTTACGGGTAAAAAACGTTACGCAATGCTTTATGCGGCATTATCAGGAATTACAGAACCGATCGGGGCATTAGTCGGAATGTTTATTTTCGGGCTTTTTGTTCCTCATGTGTTGGTTGGTTTTTTAATGGCGGCTGTTGCAGGGATTATGACATATATTTCATTTGATACACTTTTACCGCTTGCAAAAGAGTATGGAAACTGGCACTTATCAATTGTTGGTATAATTTCAGGGATTCTGTTTATCTGGTTAAGTTTGATTCTATTAGGTTAAACTTAACAAAATTATAAAAACTCTTGGCAAATTCGCATGTTTGTAGTATGTTAGGGCTACATGCAGAAATATAAATACAAAGGAGAATTGTAAAATGCAAGTTATATTAAAAAAAGAAGTTCAAAATTTAGGTGAAGTTGGCGATATCGTAAACGTTAAAGACGGTTATGCAAGAAACTTCCTTCTTCCTCAAGGTGCAGCAGAAGTTGCAACTGCCGGTGCTTTAGAAAACAGAGAAAAAAATATCGCAAGAATTAAAGCTAAACAAGAAAAATTACATCAAGAAGCTTTAGAAAAAGCAGAAGCTATCGAAAAATTCGGTAAATTGGAATTATCAGCTAAAGCTGGTGAATCCGGTAAATTATTCGGTACAATTACAACTAAGAAATTAACTGAAGAATTACAAGCTCAAGCAGGTATTGAAGTAGATAGAAAATCAGTTTCATTAAATGCTCCAATCAATAAAGTTGGTGAATACAAAATGTTAATTAAATTAACTTCAAAAGTTAAATGTGAATTAGCAATCTCAGTTTCAGCTTCAGAAGTTGTAAAAGAATCTATCGAAGAAACAGTTGAAGAATCTGCTGAATAGTTTCATCGTATAAAGGAGTGTGGATGAATCAATTTCCAAATCTAAAACTGCAACCTGTTGCAATTGGTTCACTGCCTTATGATAATGTAAACGATGCTATGGAGCTTGTGGGAAGGTATTTTAAACAAATCCCGTTTTTCCCGCAGATGACAAAAATTAACAAAAACGAAGACATGATTAACCAAATTTTGGAAGGTCTGCCTTCGTTTTTGGATTTGGAGGGGTTTTATTCGGATTACCGCTCTGTTATTGATGATAATAATCTTGAAAAACTTAAAAAATACGCAATAAATGGGATTTCGTTTCCGGCATTTGAAAAATATTTAACGCAGAACAAACCTCATTTTGCGAAAGGGCAGATTGCAGGTCCTTACACGTTTTCATTGGCACTTAAAGGTAATGATGTCAGAAGTGTAATTTTTGATAGGGCTTTGCGCGATGTTGTAGTGAAGTTTTTGAGTTTGAAGGCTTTGTGGATAATTTCGCAAATAAAATCTGCAAATTCCGATACTGTTCCGATAATTTTTTTGGATGAACCTTCTTTTGCAGGGTTTGGTGAAGCGGGTCATTTTGCAATTACATGCGATCAAGCAGTTAGTATGATGAAAGAAATAAGTGATATTATTCATAGAAGCGGTGCTTTATGCGGGGTTCATTGTTGTGGAAAATGCAGGTGGGATGTTCCGATATCTGCTGGTGTTGATATTATAAATCCTGATATTTATACATATTTTGTAAATTTCTTTGAATATAGTGAAAGTATTGGAAAATTTTTGCAAAATGGCGGGAAAATTGCATGGGGAATTGTGCCGACAAAAGATTTAACAGCGCTTAGAAAAATAACACTTCAAAATCTTGTTGAAAAGTTTAAATTTTGCGTAAAGAATTTGACTAATAGTGGTATTGATGAGAAACTTATTATAGATAATTCGTTGATTACTTCCTCATGCGGAGTCGGTTCTTTAGATATAGAATCAGCAGAGCGTGCAATGGGTTTGGTTTTTGAATTGTCTGAAACACTAAGAAATAATAAGGAGATTCTGAATCCGGTTCAGAATTACAATTAATATAAAGAGGATTTAGTAATTTGACTGTAAAACTTGCAATAACAGGTAAAGGCGGAAGCGGAAAAACAACAATAGTAAAAGCTTTTATGCAGATTTTTAAGGAAATGTATCCAGAAAAATCCATTTTGTTATTTGATAATGATTTGGCAGGTGAATTGGGACATAGTTTTGGTCTTGATATAAGAAATACTATTTATGGTATTCGAAGCGGCAAGCACGAGTATAAAACCGGAATTCCTGAAGATATGACAAAACAAGAATTTATTGAATGGGCGATGGAAGATATTTTAGTGTCGCTTGATGACAATGTTGACATTATTGTATCGTGGCTTGTCGGTTCAAAAGATTGCCGCTGTCCTGTAACAAAATTGATTAATGATGCAGTAAATAAGCTTATCAATCGTTATGATATTGTGATTTTCGACTGCGAATTTGATTTAAAATACCTAAATCAAATTGTTGATACTGAAATTGACGCGACAATTATTACCGCAAACCCGACAGAAGAATCCGCACACCTTGCTAAGCGTATTGAAGAGTTCAGCTCAAAATATGCAGCAGGAACTCAGCTTGGTGTTGTAATCAATAAGGTTGATAACAGCGATTTATCATCAGTTTACGGACTTTTGAAAAAATATGACCTAGATATTTTGGGTGTAATTCCGTATGATAAAAATATGGAGCAAAACCCTATTTCGCGTGAATCTCAAGTCGTTCAGGATGCGATTAAGGAATTTTATTTTAGATTAAATCTTCCGCAATTAAAGCAGTAGGAGAAGTATGGCGCAAATTTTAGATGGCAAAAAGTTAAGAGAAAAAATTTTGGGTGAGTTGAAACTTAAAGTTGAAAGTTTTACGCAAAAGCCGTCACTTGTTGTGATTTTAGTAGGAGAGAACCCTGCAAGTAAGATTTATGTAAATAACAAGAAAAAAACTGCTCAGAATCTCGGGATAAATTCTGAAGTGATAAATTACCCGTCAGATATTACAGAACAAGAGCTTCTTGATAAAATTGAAGAATTAAATAACGATAAAAATGTGACAGCAATTCTTGTCCAATTACCTTTGCCTGAGCATATTTCAAAAGAAAATGTAATTAATACGATATCACCTTCAAAAGATGTTGACGGATTTACTCCGTATAATTTTGGAAAGCTTTTTTCCGGGTCAGAGCCTGTGGTTTATCCGTGTACTCCAAAAGGGATTTTATTGCTTCTTGATGAATACGGCATTAAACTTGAAGGAAAACACGCAGTAATTGTTGGACGTTCTAATATTGTCGGGCGTCCTTTATCTCAAATGCTTTTAAACAGAAATGCAACGGTTACGGTATGTCATAGCCGCAGTGAAAATCTTTCAGACATAATAAAAACTGCAGATATTGTTGTGTCTGCAGCGGGGAAAAATGTTATTAAAGGGGAAATGTTAAAATCTGGTTGTGTGGTAGTAGATGTCGGGATTTTCAAAGATGAGAACGGGAAAACCCGCGGAGACGTGGACTTTGAAACAGCATCCCAAGTTGCATCATACATATCACCTGTTCCGGGTGGTGTCGGGCCGATGACTATTGCATCGTTAATGCTTAACACCGTGGAACTATATGTTAAAAATTCGGGTTGAGTTACTATGAACCGCCTAACAGGTTCAAAGTACAGCTTGACTTGATGTTGTTGTTTACAAGTGTTTTCAAGCCTGAAATTTCGTTTTCAATTGCTGTTAATTGTGAATCAATAGAGTCCTTCTCTGTTTCTAATTGATCACTCAAATCTTCATAATAAATGTAGTCAGCATCTTCTGTACAATCTGCATCAGAACTTGCGTATTCTCTTTCAATTGCTGTCATTTGAGAAGTTGCATACTGAATTTGGTTCATAATTGATAAATACTGAAATTGTAAAAAGTTTTTTTGCAAAGTCATTAAACTTTTTTGACTTGCCAATGCTAAAAATGCCATAATCTCGTCTCCTTATTTAAAAAGTTCTCTCTTCTATATAAAGTTTTTTGGAAATCTCTAATTTCAACAAGAAGGTTTTTTGTAACATTTGTTTACAAAGTGCACATTCTTATTATGTAAATTAGTTGCCTGATAAGTTTGAATAAGGTAAAATAGAAAATAATATTGGAGAGGAAATTAATGCCGAAATTAGCAAATGTGCATAGGCAAACTTATACAGAATCAGCAGAGGTCTTGAATTTTAGACAATATCGTGCTGATTACGATTATTCCCGATATAATTCCAAAACGGATAGATATGGAACATTAAGAGAAGCTAACAGACCAAGAAGAAAAAAAACTAAAAAAAGAAACATTTTTCATTTTTTAATTTCTTTATCTGTGTTCTGGTTTGTATTGTTTTGTGCTATGCCGTATTCATTCAGGCATATAACCGGTGCAATGTTTAATCCTACTCCTTATAAAGCTGTTAAAGCTGATATGTATGATATTAGTTTTCCAACATATAGTTATTTGTCTAATAGCTGGTTTTTGGGTAAACGCGGGTTTAATTTCTCAGCAGCGAAGAAAAAAGCTCAGATGGTTTCTTTAAATGAAAATGTAAGTATGCCTGTTTTGAAACGAGAGCTGATGAATCTTATGGAAGAATATGCTTCTGTTAAACCGGCTGTTTATGTTTGGGATTATGAAACAGGTAATTATGTTGATATTAATGCTTCAAAAAGTTATGCAACTGCAAGTATAATTAAAATTCCTGTTTTGATTGATGTGTTTAAATCAATTGAGGCCGGACAATTCTCATTAGAGGATACAATGCCTCTAACCGAATACTATAGAACAGAGGGTTCTGGCAGTATGCAGTTTAAGGCGCGAAATTCCGAGTATACAATTGATAAACTTGCAGAACTTATGATTACAGAATCAGATAATTCTGCAACAAATATGCTTATATCAAAGGTTGGTTCAATGACAGATGTAAACCAATCTATAAGAAATTGGGGTCTGAAAAATACAACACTTCAAACCTGGCTTCCTGATTTAACCGGAACAAATCGTACAACTGCCCGTGATATGGCCCAAATGCTCTATAATATTGATGAAAACGACAAATTTTTAACAGAATCATCCAGAAGCAGAATACTTAATTATATGGGTCATGTTCATAATAACCGTCTAATTCAGGCAGGACTTGGTGCGGGATCTGTATTTTTACATAAAACAGGTGATATTGGTACAATGCTTGGAGATGCCGGAATTGTTATTGCACCGAACGGAAAAAAATATATTGTTGTTATTCTTGCAAATCGTCCTCATAATTCTGTTGCCGGAAAAGATTTCATTGTGCACGCTTCAGAAATTATTTATAACTATATGGTGAAATAATGTTAAAAGAGTTACTTGATACCAATCATTGTTTTAAACTTGTTTGCGGTGCAGGAAACGAAGATGTTGAAGAAATTAAACGTCTTGTTTATGTTTATGCAATTGCCGGATGCAGGTTTTTTGATTTGTCTGCAAATGAAGAAGTTATTTCAGCTGCGCGCGAAGCTTTAGAGCTTGCAAAAGTTTATGATGCATATTTATGTGTGAGTGTGGGGATAAAAAATGATCCGCATGTGAATAAAGCTGTAATTGATTACGAAAGATGTGTTAACTGCGGCTCTTGCGAAGCTGTTTGTCCTCAGGGAGCAATACATTATGCAAAAGTTAAAAAAATCAAATGTATAGGCTGCGGAAGATGTTGGAAAGTATGTTCACGTGCTGCAATATCCTATGTTTCAGAAGAAAAAAATCTTGATGAAGTACTGCCATCAATTGTTGATAAAGGAATTGATTGCATTGAATTTCACGCAATGGGGCTGAATGAAGAAGAAATTACTTCAAAATGGAAATATATTAATGATAATTATGAAGGAATTTTGAGTATTTGCACAAGCCGCGGGAAGTTAAGTGATGAAGCACTTGTGAAACGAATCAAGGAAATGACAAAAGATAGAAAGCCTTATACAACGATAATTCAGGCTGACGGATTCCCGATGAGCGGTGGGGAAGATAATTATAAATCAACTTTGCAAGCTGTTGCAACTGCTGAGATTGTACAAAATGAGAAATTACCGGTGTATATAATGTTATCCGGCGGCACAAACGGTAAGACTACGGAACTTGCTAAAATGTGCGAAATTTCATATTGCGGGGTTGCAGTAGGATCTTATGCCAGAAAAATTGTTAAAAGATATATTGAGCGCAGTGATTTTTGGAAAAATCCTAATGTTTTAAAAGATGCACTTGATGTTGCAAAACCGCTTGTTGACACGGTAATATGTTAAACCCTCACCCTAACCCTTTTTCTCAGAGAGGGGATACAAACAAAAAGAAGGTGAAAATGGAAATTTACTACTTAAAAAAAGATGAATTTTTAAAATCAATAAACCGTGAGGAACTTGAAAAGTTTTCTGACGGGCGAAAATATTTATCTGAAGAAAAATATCTTGAACACTTATGCGGATTATATTTGACAAAATATGTTGCAAAATATTATTATGATGTGAAAAATCCCGAAATTGAATACCAAAACGGCAAACCTTTCTTTAAATCAAAAGAAATATGTTTTAGTATTTCCCATTCAAATAACATTGTACTTGCAGCGTTTAACAATCGAAATATTGGTGTTGATGTAGAATTTATGCGTCCGCGGGATTATCAAAAAATCATGAAACGTTATGATTGTATGGATGAAAATATTACAAAGGAAGGTTTTTACAGATTCTGGACACTTCATGAAGCTGAAATTAAGCTTAACAGCAGGGTGAAATCTTCGTATTCTGCAATACTTGAAGATGAGTATATGTTAACCTGTGTATCGGATGATGTTCTTGTTACAAATACCGGTATGCGTGAAATTACTGTTTCATAATATTTGATAATTATTTTCACGGATAACTGTTACCAATTTTCCAGTCCTCGCCGGACGGGGTATTTTGCTGCATACTATTTCCAAGTTATTGCAACAGCTCAGCTCCGCAAGGTAGCAGGCTGAAAAATACTTAACTATTATTTCCAAGGGTAACTATTATCGATTTTCCAGCCTGCGCGTCGGATTCTTTCTGCACAGTATTCGCCGGTGCCGGTTTTTGAACAATTTGTATTTATTTCTTCATCACTAAGATTATATCCTGCAGGTTGAACACCTTTCCCATCGGATAATCTATCTAATCTGAATACATCTTTTCCAAATTTGTTTGGTTTTGTTCCTCCGTTTATATCAACCCAAACCCAATTGAGTGCTGCATTTACACCCGGTGTTGAAGTCCCGCCGAGAACAAAAATTATGTATAAAAATCCGTCTGCTGTATAAAATGTTGTTCGTCCGGTTTGAGATATAAGTGCTGTAACCATTTTACCGCCATTTAGCGCTGAAAAAGGTGCATTAGAACTGTATCCGCAATCTTTTGGTTGTTGGCAGTATGTTAAAACTTTTATATAAGGTGCCCAGTATGTTTTAAAATAATTTTCTGCTTGCATTTCAAATGCACTTATTGGTTCTCCAACCTCATCGAAAGACAGTTTGTAAGCTTGATTGATAACCGATATTGCACGCTGTAATTTTGTAACAGTTGCACGCTTTTGGTGTTCTGTTATCAATGTTGGTATAGTCATCGCTGCAACAACACCGATAATGCCAAGGGTTATTAAAACCTCAGCCAGCGTAAAGCCCTCCTCGGCCGGAGTGGGCAGTATGCTACCAATTTTAACACTTATCATATCAATACACGACCTACGGTGCTTATTTCCCCGATTATTTCGGTTCCTGAGCAGGAATCTGTTAAAATTATTTTGTTTATTATCCATATAACTCATACTATCCTCTCAATAAATGGTTTATAAACCTATAAATATTAATATAAGCTATTGTTTTAAAAAAGTCAACTGCATAAAATAAAAAGATGGATGATAAAGATTTTTTGATTAGATTAGGGTTAAAGCTTAAGATTTTACGCAGTATTAAAAAGTTATCTCAAGATGATGTTGCAAATAGCTTAAATATTGATAAAAGCTACTATAGCAAAGTCGAACGCGGGCTTACAAATCCTACTCTTTTGTATATGAAACATTTATCTGAAATTTTGGAAGTCGATTTGTCTGATTTAATGGATTCTAATATAAATATTTAATAAAACATTTGCATGACGGTTATATTTGCGAGATATTAATAGTAGAAATATAATAAGGGAGAAAATCAAATGGATATAAAAGCCGTTATTCTTGCAGCGGGCAAGGGAACAAGAATGAAATCTGTTTCTACACCTAAGGTTTTGCATGAAATTATGGGTAAGACTCTTTTGGGGTATGTTTTAGATAATGTTAAAAACTTTGTATCGGAAGAATTTGTAATTGTAGGACACCACGCACAGGATGTTGAAAACTTTGTGAAAAATAATTATGATAATGCAAAAACAGTTCTTCAATCACCTCAATTAGGTACAGGGCATGCTGTTTCTATGGTTTGTCCGGAGCTTGAAAATTACGACGGACTTGTCTTAATTCTTTGCGGCGATACTCCGCTTGTTAAAGAAGAAACTTTAAAAGAATTTGTTGAATTTCACAAATCACAAAATTCTGATTTAACCGTTATGAGTACTATTTTTGAAGATCCGACAAATTACGGGCGAATAATTCGTGAAACTGACAATTCTTTAAAATGTATTGTTGAAGAAAAAGATGCAACACCTGAACAAAAAGCTGTAAAAGAGGTTAATGCAGGGATTTATTGTTTGAATTGGGGCAAAATAAAATCAGCTTTCGGTCAATTAAAAAGCAACAACGCCCAAGGAGAATATTATTTAACAGATATTATTTCCTGGGGTAAGGCTCAAAATTTAAATGTAAATGCTTATATTTTACAAAACAGTGATGAGATTTACGGTATCAATTCTCGTTTAAACCTTGCGCAAGCCGCTAAAATGATGAATCGCCGTAATCTGGAACATTATATGGAAGATGGAGTTACAATTGTTGATCCGGATTCAACATGGATTAGTGAAGACACCCAAATCGGGCAAGATACTATTATTTATCCGGCAACTTACATTGAAGGTAAAAATGTTATTGGTAAGAATTGTAAAATCGGGCCTTGTGCGCATTTAAGAGGCGGTGTTGAGGTTTGTGATAATGTTAAAGTCGGTAATTTTGTTGAAGTTAAAAAAGCAAAAATATCTTCAAATACAAATGTCGGTCATCTTTCGTATATCGGTGATGCCGAGCTTGGCGAAGGGGTAAACATTGGTGCAGGAACTATTACTGCGAATTACAATCCGCTTACAAAAGTTAAATCCAAAACTGTTATTGGTGATAATGTTAAAATCGGTTCAAATTCTGTTCTTGTCGCGCCTGTAGCGATAGATGAAGGTGCAAATGTCGGTGCCGGCGGAATTATTACAAAAAATGTTCCGGCATGGTCACTTGCAATTACTCGTTCACCATTAAAAGTTTTAGAAAATTGGGTAAAAAAACAGCTAGGCAAATAAAATTAAACAGAGGTTAAAAATGTACAATCCTAAATCAAATAAAGCAGAAGAATTTATAAATCATGAGGAAGTTTTAGCTTCTATTCAGTATGCGTCAGAAAATAAAAATAATGTTGAACTTATTGATAAAATTCTTCAAAAAGCCCGTTTTGGTAAGGGGTTAACACACCGTGAAGCGGCAGTTTTATTGGATTGTGAAATAGAAGAAAAAAATCAGGAGATTTTTGAGCTTGCTAAAAAAATCAAACAGGATTATTACGGAAACAGAATTGTACTTTTTGCGCCTTTGTATTTGTCAAATTACTGTGTAAATGGCTGTGTATATTGTCCTTATCATGCGAAAAACACCCATATTCCGCGTAAAAAAATGACACAGGAAGAAATCAGGGAAGAAGTTATCGCGCTTCAGGATATGGGACACAAACGATTGGCGATTGAAACAGGTGAAGATCCTATAAATAACCCTATTGAATACGTTTTGGAATCACTTAAAACAATTTATTCGATTCATCACAAAAATGGTGCAATTCGCCGTGCAAACGTAAATATCGCCGCAACTACAGTTGAAAATTACAGAAAACTTAAAGAAGCCGGAATCGGTACATATATTCTTTTTCAAGAAACTTACAATAAAGAATCTTATGAAAAACTTCACCCGACTGGTCCAAAACATAATTACAATTACCATACAGAAGCCATGGATAGGGCTATGCAAGGCGGGATTGATGATGTCGGACTCGGAGTTTTGTTTGGCTTAGAACTTTACCGGTACGAATTTTCTGCACTATTAATGCATGCTGAACACTTAGAAGCTGTGTTTGGAGTAGGACCTCATACGATTTCAGTGCCTCGTATAAGACGTGCTGATGATATTGATCCGACTGCATTTGATAACGGAATTGATGATGATACTTTTGCAAAAATTGTTGCTTGTATAAGAATTGCTGTCCCTTATACTGGCATGATTATTTCTACACGCGAATCTAAAAAATGTCGTGAGCGTGTTTTGGAACTTGGAATTTCACAAATTAGCGGCGGTTCAAAAACATCTGTCGGCGGTTACGCGCATCCTGAAGATGAAACAGAAGAAGATACCGCACAATTTGAAATAGAAGACAGAAGATCTCTTGATGAGGTTTTAAAATGGCTTATGGAGCTTGGATATGTACCAAGTTTTTGTACAGCCTGCTATCGTGAAGGGCGTGTGGGTGATAGGTTTATGGAAATTTGTAAAGAACAGCAGATTCATAATTTTTGCCACCCGAATGCGATTATGACACTAAAAGAGTATCTTGAGGATTACGCATCAGTTCAAACCCGCGCAGTTGGAGAAAAACTTATCCAAAAAGAGCTTAAAACCTTTGAAAATAAAAAAATGTCAGAACTTGTTGAAAAAAATCTTGAAAAAATTTCTCAAGGTGAACGGGATTTTAGGTTCTAGGTCCTCGGCCGGACGGGGCATCATTCCTACCGATTTTCTTCAGATTTGACTAATTATATGCGCTCTGCGAGGCTTAGGTTGTATGGTATGGGTATTCAAATACTTGAAAAAATATTTATCCCTATGATACAATTACCTTATGAATTTTGAAGAGAAAACGCTTAATTCTAAGGTCGTATATGAAGGAAAAGTTGTTACTGTCTTAAAAGACGATGTAGAAGTTGCAGACGGTCACAAGTCTTTTCGTGAAGTTATACTCCACAGCGGCGGGGTGGTCATTGCAGCACTTAAGGATTCTGATACAATTTTACTTGTAAAACAGTACCGATATCCTTTAAAACACGTAAATTTGGAGCTTCCGGCAGGTAAACTTGAAATCGGTGAAGACCCAAATGAAGCCTGCAAGCGTGAGCTTGAAGAAGAAACCGGATACAGGGCAAAAGTTTGGAAATCTTTAGGTTATATCAATACGACACCGGGAATTTGCACTGAAAAATTGTATTTGTATTTAGCAAGAGATTTAGAATTTGTCGGAGAACATCCTGATGAAGGCGAAATCTTAAAATGCTGTGAATACAACTTAAAAGATGTGTTTGATATGATTCAAAACGGTGAAATCAATGATGCGAAAACAATTTGCGCTTTAAGCCGTGCTTTTTGTAAGGGTTATAAAAATGATTAAAATGATTGCAACAGATATTGACGGAACAATTTTTGAGTGGGGAAAAGGTTTTAGCCCTGCCGTTAAAGCTTGTATGAAAAAACTAAAAGATGCAGGGGTTAAAGTTGTTCTTGTAACAGGCAGAATGCACAGTTCAGCGCTTCACGCAGCTGATGAACTTAATCTTGGAACACCTGTAATCTCATATCAAGGCGCGCTTATTAAAGATTGCGATAATAAAACGCTTTTTCAAAAAACATTGTCTGCTGACTGTGCCAAAAGCCTTATTAAATGGGCTCGAGAAAATGATGTTCACATAAATCTTTATCTTGATGACAAATTGTATGTCGAAAACGATAATGAAATTATCAAATTCTACACAGATGGCAAACACATAGATTATACCGTTTGTAACTTTGATGACTTAGAAATAAAAGATGTTAATAAAATCCTTGCAATTGATATAAAAGATGCTGAAAAAGTTACAGGCTGGGTTAATGAACTGAAAAAATCTTATCCTGATTTATATATTGTAAAATCCACTCCATATTTTTGTGAAATTTGTTCAGGCGAAGCAAAAAAATCACTTGGAGTTCAGTATTTGTGTGACATGTGGGGGCTAAAACCTGAAGAAGTTTTAACAATCGGTGATCAAAATAACGACATTGATTTAGTTCAAGCAGGCGGAATTGGTGTTGCAATGGGAAACGGAACTCCTGAATTAAAAGAATGCGCGGATTTTATTACTGATACAGTTGAAAATGACGGGTTTGTCAAAGCTGTTGAAAAATTTGTTTTAAAATAAATTTTTGTTATTAATTTTGTTATATTCATCAAGTAACATAACTTCTCCGCCGCACATTTTGCACTTTTGAGGTTTTTGTATGTGTCTTGAAACTCTTTTACATCTTGTACATATATATTTTTTCAGGCAAAACGGCAGAATAAATCCAAGACTCATTAGTATAAATTCTACGATAAATAAACCTATGCCAATAACGATTAGCCATGCGGCAAATGAAAAATCCATAGTATAATAAAACGGCAATCCGTAATCATCCTCATATACTGTCGGAGGCGGTGCTTTTATTTCTCTTTTTACAATAGCGCTGTTTAATAGATTTTCTGAAATTGGCATAACTGAATTATAGCATATTATGTAAAATTATGATATGATTTTAAAAAATGGAGCAGAAAATGTACAGAATCGGTGTTGGTTACGATATTCATAAATTAATAGAAGGAAGAGATTTAATTATCGGCGGAGTTAAGATTACGCATGAAAAAGGACTTTTGGGTCATTCAGATGCGGATGTTTTGATTCATGCACTTATTGATGCAATGCTTGGTGCTCTGGCGCTTGATGATATCGGAACACTTTTCCCTGATACCGACCCGAAATATAAAAATATAGATAGTACACTCCTTCTTAAACATGTTTATGAACTTATTCAGGATAAAGGTTACGGGATTGTAAATATTGACAGTAACGTTATAGCTCAAGCTCCGAAAATGATGCCATATATTCCTAAAATGAAAGAAGTTCTTTGTAAGATTCTTGATATTTCCCCTGATAATTTATCTATCAAGGCTAAAACGAAAGAAAAAATGGACGCTGTCGGACAAAAATTAGCAATTGAAGCGAATGCTGTTGTTTTATTGCAAAAACGTATAAAAAAGATGTATTAATAACTATTTGTTCCATCCGGTAAGTTCCACATGCAATTCGTCTGACGTATCTTTTATAAATTCGACAATCGGAGAGATATTTTGAATTTCTTCGTATTCCTGATTGTTTTTGCAAAAATTGTCTAAAACAATAATTGTGTTGTAAATTTTTTCACTTAATATAATCCTACGTTTGTTCATATGTTAATTCCTTTTTTAATTTTGGCGCAAGACATTTGTCTTGCGCCAACGAATTATGTTATCTTACTTCACTGTTTTGATTTTCGTTGTACCATTCAACATTTCTTGTTGCATACATAACAAGTGCCATTATCAGGAATAGTCCTAAACTTCCTAAAATTAATGATAAATCTTGCAGCATTAATAATATGTATAAAAATACGTATAGTAAGGTTAGAATACCTGTAATTAATAATGAAAATGTTAAGTTTGTTTTTTTAGTAATTACAAAATATGTGTAAAGACTAATCAGCCCGATAGTCATTATTGATGATGTAATATAAGCTCCTGCAAATGGTATAAATTCTGATAGTGAAACAAGTAGTAAATAGAAAATTAACATTGAAATTCCTATCATTAAATATTGAAGCTGGTGAATTGGTCTTTTTTGTTTTGATGTAATTTCGTAGATAAAATATGCTAAAAATGTCAAGGTTAAGAATAAAAATGAGTATTTAACTGATCTTTCTGACATTCTATAGTTATCAACCGGCATGAGGAAGGAAACTCCTAATTTTGAAGCTTCTAAAGAAGAACTGGCAATTGCCGGAATACTCCATTTTGCTTGAAATTTATCTTTTTCAACTTTTCTTTCTGTAGGTAAAAAATCTCCGTCAAAGCTAGGGCTTTCCCAGTTACCTTCAATATAGATAATATTATTTTGTCCGTTTGGTGTTAAATACAATTCATTAATTCCGCGGATTTTATATTGAATTTCAAACGGTATAAGTCTATCTGATGTGGATATTTTTTTATAGAAACTTAAATTATTTGACGGAGTTAAATTCCCGCTTATTAGTTTAAATTTTGGCTGTTCAATAAATCCTTTTGAGTCTGAAATATCAAAATTTAATACGGCAACGGCATTATCTATTTTTCCTAAAAAATTCATGAAATTACCTTTAATAGATACATCTGCTGTATAGACAGGAACTTTAAAAATCCCTTTTTTTCTTAATTCTGTGTTAACTTTCACATTGACATTATAATCATTGAGCGGTAATCTTTTCTGATTAATTATCAGTGCAGGTTCTTTTAAAGTTTGTTTGCCCGCCCAGGATTTACCCACTGTTTCTACAGCATCGTTACGGTATGATTGTCTGCCGTCAACTATTCCTGTTAAAAATGCAGTCGGTATTAACAGAATTAATAAAATACCTAGAATCATGTAGAATTTTTTTGATTTTGAATGAGATTTTTTCATATATTTTTCCATAAGACCTCCTTTATTTGGTTTTCTATTCTTAATAATAATTCCGTTTTTAGTTTATACCAAGTTTTAAAATCTGTCAATAGTTTTCTTGAAAGGCAAAGTATTACTATAGTTTAGCCTCTAAAGCGGTCGGAAATGTAACTTAATATAGCTCCGCCAATTTCTTCATTAGGGTCAAATGTTTGTTGAGGGTTATGAGGTTGCAGAGAATTTTGAATAAGCATTTTAACAAGCGGTCCAAATGCATCAGGAACCTGAATTTTACGGTAGATTCCTGCTAAGAATGTTTGGATGTTTGGTGAATTTGTGTTATTAAACCTTGAAAATACAGGATAAAGTTTATCGATTCCTTTTGTGCCGTTATCAATCATCCTGTCTAAAATATAAAGGGTTTCTGTTATTTGGGCTTCGTGGTTTGAGTGTGTCAGGATATCTGTTAAATAAGGCAAAGCATTTTCTTTTTGGCGCACAAAATAATCCACTTCGTTTTTATCAAAAGTGCAATAATTACGTCCCGGTTCAGGTAGCCGGCATGATGTGCAGGCGTAATACGGATTTATATTAATATTTTGAACTTGTTGGATCATATTTACCTTTAACTATATACAAATGGCGGGCCATTTTTGATTTCAAACAGAATGTTTTCAGCCATTGTTTTAAGTTCTTCTTTTGTGCGTTTGCCGCTGTCGACTTGTTTATAGAATTCTTCTACAAGCGGTTGGATTGCAGCATCTTTTTTTGATTTAAAGTTGCGTAATTCGGTTGATACAAGGCGTTTTTGTAGTTCCAGTTCGGTTTCAGCGTTAATCTTTTTCACCTGAACTTCTTTTACCGCATCGCCGGCAAGTTTTCCGCCATAAGTTGCGGCGGTTAAGCCTGTTATTCCATAGAATAGATATTCAAATTGCGGATTTGCGGTGTCTAAAAGCCAGTTGTAGAAAAACGCACGGTAATCTTCTACAAATGAATTAAACGCAGGGCGCGGTGTGCCGTCACCTGCGTAATTCGGGTTGGCTTTGGTTGTTGATGTTTTTAATTTTGTTATTATTTTTTCTAAAAATGCATTTTTATCTTCTTGTTTCCATTTCAGTAAATTAATTTGTTCTTTAATAAATAAAGTTAAATCTTTTGCACCGTCATCAATAGACATAAACATATGTTCAAGAAGGTCACTGTCAACTGTTTTTGAGTTTTCTTCCGATTTTGCTACAACATGTTTAATTAAATCTTTGGTATTTTCGATACCTTCTTTGAGGTGTTGTTTGCTTTTTGAAAGGTTTTTCATTGATAAAAATCCAAGTCCGATAATTCCTGCAAAAGTTCCGATTCCGAGCAGGATATTGCCAAGGTTGGAATTTTTTTCCTGCTTGTGCTTGTCATTTGAGGTGAATGGAACTTGTGATAGTGAAAGTTTTCCAAAATTTGGCAGAATTTTTTCATTATCATCTTTAATATATTTTTCAAAATCGGTTGTGTATTTAGACAGCAAGCTTCTTATAATCTGCATTTTGCCTGAGAAGGATTGAGTTTCAACATCAATCAGATTTTCTTGAAGATTTTTTTGAATGTTTGCCTCTTTACGTTTTATCCAGATATCTTTGTAACCGTCTAAGAATGTTTTTCCCATAAATGCCATTGCAGAAAGTGTTAAAACACCTGCTCCCGCGATAAATGTTTTTTTGTTAGGGTTTTGAACGAACTGGTATACAAGCTGATGGGTTTCTTTACTTAACTGAACGTTACGTGTTACTGCGGGAAGCCATTTTTCTTTTGGCAGGTCTTTTGCAATTCTTGTGCTGCGGCGTGCAAACCCCGTAACAACCGCGATTGTTGACATAACTCCAAGAACAACAGCACTGAGCGGTAAAAGCTTTTTATCAATTATTTTATTATCTCGATAAAGTGCCTCAGGCATGGTGGTGTTATCGGAAATTATGTATGTGTCTTTAGTACTGTCCAGTGAGCAGTTTTTATCTTTGACAAGATTATTTACAAGAACCCCTTCTTTTGTCGTAAGATTATTCCTGCGCTGTGAAGTTGTCAAATTCCTTTGCTGCCGTATAGTTTCCGCATCATGTAACGGATTAATGTTCATCCTTTTCTATATCCTTTTCGTCTTCTCCTTTGAGTTTTTTGTAAAGTTGGTGAATGAATGTTTTTAGCTCAAAGGTTCGTTTTGCTTCATCGATTTTTTTGTCTTCATCATCTGTTTCTTGAGTTCCGAAGACAAAGAAGAGAGATTTTAATTTCTTTTTCAAGTCTGATGTGAATTTAGAGATTTTTTCGCCTATTGCGGCTTTTAGTTCTCCGTATATTGCTGTTAATTTATCAGAAATATCAGCTATTTTTTGATTAATTGCCTGTGTAAATCTTGCAATTGCAGCCGGAAGATTTTGAATTATTGTCAGAGCTTTTCCGACTATGTTGTTTAAAATAAAATTAACGGGTTTTGCGATTACAGCGGGCATGGTGTTGGTTATAAGCACTGCCAGTGCCATAATTCTCTGGTGAGTGTTTGAAATATTTTTTTGAAAATCTGCAAGTGCCTGTAAATGGTTTTGTTGAGCAAGTTTTGCCTGTGCTTTTGCATTTTTTTGAGCTCTTAGCATTGCACCGATTGCGGCACACTGGTTGTAGCTCATTTCACCGACATTTCTCGGGATGTCGCGCTTTGAAGTGGAATTTCCGCCTGCCATTCCGTTACAAATCGGGCATGCTCCTAAGGGCATTCCGTGAGGACAGGTTCCTGCTTTATGTGGACGTACGTGTACAGCGGTTGACATTAAAAAATCCTCTTCATACAAGAGGACACTTCAAAAGAATTATTGTTATATCCAAATTGCGCGTGGATAATAACTTTTCTTTGAGTGTTCCGGCTTTTACGGCTGCGGCGACAGCTGAAGATGTTCACTTCATTTCCTCTTAATTTGATAGTAATTTAACCAAAAAAACATGTCAAACATGGTACGAACTTTTGTTACATATTAAATTCTTTTATAAATTCATTGACCCATTTTATCAAATGCGGAATTTCATATGGTTTTGGAAGATATAAATCTGCACCTGTATTTAGTACAAGTTCTTTATCATGAATAATTGATGTTACAATTATTTTGGAGTGCTTAAAATCTTCTTGTTGTTTTAGTTTATAACAAAGATTAAGCCCGTTTTTCTTTTCTAAATCTCCTGCATCAACTATTATAAGTGCAGGAATTTCATCTGTTTTCGGAATTTCATATTCGTTTACGGTTCTGGTTTGATATCCTTGAAGATTTAAGATTGTGTTAAGTAAAATACTCAATGCTTCATCTGTTTCAAAAATCAGGATTTTATTGTTTAATTCTTTTTCAAGGATTGAATCTTCTCCGGCGATTTTCGGGCGTTCCATAAGATAATTTGAACGATTAGGGTTATCAGCCATATTATGAATCTGGGTTAGAGCTGTTAAAACCTGTGTGGTATCTTTGTATTTTGTAAATTCATTTGTGATAATTCCGATTGTGGAATGTACAAAATTTGCGCGGCGTCCTGCGTATTCATCTCCCTGCAAAATCATGTAGCCTCTGTCTAGATCGTGTTCTGCATAAAATTTATTTGCAACAGAGTCAAATGCAAAAATTAAAAATCGTGCAAGTTTTTCGGCTTTTATGGTATCTGTTATTATAAGAAAAATATTTTCTGAAATTTGTCCGATATAGTCATTATGATTTAATGAGGCGCGAATAATTGCAATATAGGTTTGTAAAAGCTTATCAGACGCAAGTCCTGTGTATGCTTGTTTATAGCTTTCAAAATTTTCGATACTGATATATAAAGCTGCCCATTCATCGTTATCAGAAAGCTTCCGTTTAATTGCGCGAAGTGTGTAATTTTTGTTCGGTAATTGTTGTTTTGTGTCAAGGTTTGATTCAAATTCGCGGCGAAGGTGGGCATTCATTCTTACCTGAAACTCTTCTGAATTAACGGGTTCTGAGAGAAAATCATCTGCTCCGCTTTCAAGAACTTTAATTCTGTCATTAAAGTCGGCAGATTTAGACATTGCAACAATTATCGGACGCATGTTGTAAGTAAGCGCGCGCACTTGTTTGCAAAAATCCGATAAATCATCGTCAAAACTGTCTGAAATTATTATCAAATCAGGTTCTTTGTCTTGAATAAGCTTAATTGAAGTTATTAAATCTTTTGAGATAATAACTTTATTTGTTTCGGATTCAAGTAATTTTTTATATTTTGTGGAAAGTTCCAGTCTTTTGTCAATGATAAGTGTTACTGACTGCATTTTATCCTCGCTTGTTCTTCGATTGACAGTATCGGGAATTGAAGTGTGAATGTGATTTCACCTAAATTTTGATTATCGTTCAGCGGAATTGAATTAACAGAAATTTCGCCCATCATTTTTTCTGTAAGATTTTTGGTTATGTATAATCCCAGTCCGCTGCCTTGAACTTTTCGTGTTAAGGGATTGTCAATTCGTGAAAATTTAGTGAAAATTTTATCGTAATCGTCAGGTGAAATATTTATTCCTTTGTTTGTGACTTTAATTATAACTTTGTTATTATCCATTCCTGCTGATATTTTTGTAGTGTTTGTGCCTGAAGAGTATTTTGCACTGTTTTCGATTAAATTTGTCATAATTTGTTGAAATTTATCTTTATCAACAAATATCGCAGGCAGATTTTCGCGGCAATTAAATTCAAAAACTTGTGTTGGATACTGATTTTTTACAATTGAAATGATTTGTTCAATAGGAGGTTTTATATTTAATTCATTAAATACAAGTGTATTATTTTTTGATTGAAGTTTGGTAACAGAAAGCATATTTTCAACAAGATGAATAAGCCTGTTGGACTGTTCTTCGATGATTTTAATAAACTTTTGTTTGCTGTTATCATCAAGCTTATCCCAGGAGGTCAGCATAGTTTGTGAAAATCCGCGGATTGAAGTTAACGGAGTTCTCAGTTCATGGCTCACTGTTGATATAAAATCTTCATAATTTTGCTCTGTTGTATTCATAGCTTTATTATAGCAAAATTATTTAAAATGTTAAACTTTGACTTTGCCGCGCAGCATTAAAGTTATGCCTGTAATAAGTGCAGTTCCTGCTGCTGTGAATAAACCGGAAATTAAAGATGACACTTTTGCTTTTTTATCAAGCTGTTTTTTAAATTCATCAACAGAAACTTTACCATCCCACATTTTTCCGTCTTTTGTCATTCCGCCGATTGGAATTTGGCCGTCTTTAGCTGTTGCCTGTGCTTGTTTTACGATTGCTTTGTTAACTTTTGACTGCATATAATATGAAGACAAAGCTCCGCAAGCCAAACCTGCACCGGTCATTATTCCCATACATTTTACTACACTTGCCATTTCAAACCTCCTAAATTCATTTATATTAAAACAGATAATACCTAAAAATTGCTACTATGTAACAAATGTTTAAATTTTAGTCTCTAAGGTAACTTGCTTTTTTTCTTTATCAATCGTATTATAAAAGGGTTAAGTTTTCTTAAATGAATGTTTTATTTTGAATTTTATTAGGGTAGAATGAATTTATGGTAACTGAAGAAAAATTATATTCGGATATTCCGCCAACAAAGTTGAGAAACAAAGAGGAGAAATTTAAACCGGCAAAAACTAATCGTTTTTGGCTTACTATTGCAAGTTTATTTTTCTTTAATATGCTGCAAAACAGATTTTATGCATTCCGTTATACAGGTGTAGAAAATTATAAAAATCGTGATGACAAATATCCGACAATTCTTTTTGCTCCGCATTGCAATTGGTGGGACGGAATTGTTTTGTATAATATTACACATAGAATCTGCCATAAAGAAATTCGTTTGATGGTTGAAGAACTTAACAGATTTCCGCTATTAAGACGCGGCGGTGCGTATTCTGTCAATAAAAAATCCGCCCAGTCTGCAATGAAAGCTTTGCAATATTCAGTTGATTTGTTGAGTGATTTGAGAAATGTTTTGTGTATTTTCCCGCAAGGAATTATCAGACCGCCTCACTTTAGACCGTTTAAATTCCAAACAGGCTTAACTTATATTGCGCAAAATGCAGTGAAAAAATACGGTAAAGTTAATTTGATTCCGGTATCTATTGATTACTGCTTTTTAAGAGATAACAGACCGGAAGTAATTGTTGATTTTGGTCAATGTATTGAATTAACTGACCCGAAAATTGACAGAAAAGATTATACAAAATTCCTGGAAGCTAAGTTAACAGAAACTTGTGACAATCAATTTAGAAATATTTCACAAGGTAATATGGATGATTATAAAATTCTGTTTAAACAACACTTAAAATGGTACAGACGTATTGAACAGCGTTTAAAAAGAATAGATTTACCTGACGTTTCCGGCATGTAGGGGTAAATATTGTTACCAATTATTTCCAAGTCATCTCAACTATTCAAGTGGGGTAAATATTGTGCTATGAATTTATTATAATTCAAAAGATGATTTTTCAGGAAATTTTTTAGCAAGTAATTCTTGCATAAATATTCTGTCTTTATTTGTAGTTTTTTCACCGTCATTGATACATAAAAGCTTACAAGAATGATTTATAATATTTTTAAGTTTGTGTGTTTGGCATTTTACGTATAATGATTCAGTTTGAGTTAAAGGATTATACCATGGCTTTTTAATAATTTTTAATTCTGCAAGATTATTTGATAGCATATAATATTCTATCAGAACCCGCTGAATAGTATTTTCTTTTCTGAATGGCTGAACTGTCGTATTATCAAAATCGTCTTTGAATTCATTTATACAATCGATGAAATATGATTTGCGGTAAGCATCAATGTTATGATGCGGGAAATAAGGAGTATTTAGGTTATTATATTTCTTCTTTGCCAAGTTATAGTTATAAACAATACCTTTTCCGTATGGCTGTTTATAAGTTTTATTTTTAATATTGGTACCCATTCTGCATATGGGTTTATTATCAGGAGTAAAGAAAAAATCTTCCTTAACAGGATTCCAAAACATAGTATCATCATTTGCATATAAAAAATATTCGGATAATTCAGGAATATACGGTAATCTTGTTTCTAATGCTTCAGAATTAAAACAAGGTAAAGCCTCCGGAGGCATTATATATTTATGGTCAACAATTGTAATTTTTGGGTGGCTTGTGTTTAACCAGTCAGGTATTTGATTATCCGTAACTATAAATATTTTATTAATCCACGGTGCGTATTTTTCTACAGAGCGAAGTGAATACAGTAATTCGTTTGATTGTATAAAACGGCATTCTTGTACGGATTTTTTTTCGACATTTAAATCGGCTGATAACAATCTTTTATTTTTCTTCTCTTGCCAAGTAGGGTCGTTCCCGTCACACCATAAATATACTAAATCAATTTTCATTCTTAATTCCTGTTTTATATACGTTAACCTGAATAATTTTAACTCTTATATGCGCTTGCGTCAATATTATAAAAATTATAGCCGTTTGCATTATTTAAAAATAATCATTTACTTAATATTTTAGTAATAGAGATTGGATTATGATGAAGTTCGACAATAAATCTTATATTGCAGAGAAGATAAAATCTCATCGGAAAAAGATGAATTTTACTCAGGCAGAGCTGGCTGAAATGGTAGATTTGAGTGTTCAGCATATTTCGCGGATTGAAAGCGGTTGTTATATTCCTTCGTTAAAATCATTTTTTGTATTAGTTGAAGTCTTGAAAATAGATTTACGGGAATTTGGCTTCGGAGTTGAAAAGACCGGTAATATTACAAAAGATTTGTTGATCAATAAAATTACTAATGCATCGGAATCCGAATTGGTGTTTTATAAAAATTTAATAGATGCCGCAAGTGCTAGTATGGTCGAAATTAAGAAAAATAATAAAAGTGAAAGTTAGGCGGGAGAAAGTTTAAAATGAGTGATATTAATGTTTGTCTGGCATGTGATGATAATTATAGCAAATACGCTGGTGTTGTAATTGCATCTGTTCTATCTAATGCTAAACCTGAAAGTTATTTACATTTTTATATACTTGACGGCGGGGTTGCACAGGAAAATATTGATAAAATTATGTCTTTAAAAAATATTAAAGACTGCGAAATTAAGTTTGTAAAAGTCGATGATTCGCAATTTGAAATGTATAAAAATATTAAAACGCATCAATACGTTACTTTACAAACTTATTACAGATTAAAACTTGCTCAAATTTTGCCCGAAGTTGATAGGATTATCTATATGGATTGCGATATGGTTGTAAATGATGATTTGGAAGAATTGTTTACAACAGAGCTTGGAGATAATGTAATTGCAGGTGTTCTTGATATTAGAGTTTATGGCAAAAAAGCCTGGAAAGGTGCAAAATATATTAACGCAGGCATGGTCTTATTTGACCTTGTAAAATTCAGAAAAGAAAATATTGAGGATATTTTTTACGAGTATACAAAAAATAATTATGACAAAATAAAAACCGGAGATCAGGATATTATTAATTTTTCACTTGAGGGAAGAATTAAAATTGTAGATGATGAATGGAATGTCCAGTCAAGTAATTTTACAAACCGCTCAAGCTATACAAATAATCCTAAAATCATTCATTTTGTAGCAAAAAATAAACCTTGGCATTTTGGGTCATTCAGTTATCACAGAAATTATTATTTTAAATATCTTCAATTAACACCTTGGGCGTTGTCTGATGATGAAAAAGATTACTGGTATAACAAAAATCAAATTGCTTCACTTGTTAAATATGTAAAATACAGACCATTTTTCATGTTTAGACCGAAGTTTTATCAGGCATTATTTTGTACATATATTAAACCTTTGTTTTAAAAAGGAATAAGTTGGAATTATGAATATAAAAAAGTTTTTATCAAAAATTTATTCGGTTACGGATTATAAATGTACGCATAATCTTATAAAAATTTGCGGAATTAAGATTAAAATAGCTAAAAAAGAGTTTGCGGATAAGAAAAAAGAAAATTTATACTATTATTACAAGAAAAATAATATTGATATTACAACAATTCCGCCGGCTGTTGGTCAGATGAGAGATATTCAGCTTGCAAATTTAGAACTTTTGAAAGAATTGGATTATGTATGCCGTGAAAATAATTTAACATATTGGCTTGACGGCGGAACTTTGCTTGGTGCTGTTCGCCATAAGGGATTTATTCCGTGGGATGATGATATAGATACAATTATGCCAAGAGACAGCTATGATAAAATTATTGAAGCTTTTAAAAAATCATCGCGCAATCCTGATATTTATGCAAAATATGTTGCTGACTTAGCATGTCCGGCAACTTGTTTTATAAAAATTGTTCATAAGAAATGTAAATACTTGTTTGTAGATATTTTTCCGCTTGATATTTACGGTGAGAAATTAACCAAAGAGGAGCAAATCGCTCGCACAGCAGAAATTGCTCAAAAGCGTAAAATGCTTGTAAATGACTGCAAAAATGATTCTGATACAAATATTATCAGAGCAAAAACCAAAAAATATATGGATGAAATTTTACAGACAAAATGTAATTTGCCTGAATCTGATTTTGTTCGTGCAATTGATATGGCACATACCGGTAAAAATTATATTCATAGTTACGAAACTTTCTTCCCGTTGAAAGAAATTTCTTTTGAAGGGGTAAATTTCCCGTGTATTAATGATACTGATACATATTTAACAGATGTTTACGGCAAAAGTTATATGGGTTACCCGCCAAAAATCGGAATGGCACACTCTGCTTATTTGGAAATTCCTAAAGAGCAAATGGCAGTTTTAAATGATTTAATTAAAAATTCCGGTTGCGCGGGGTAAAATCCCGAGACAATATGAAATTACAATACCGTAGTTTGAAATAGGAATATTTTGTTTGTTCGCAATTAGAATCCGAGATAAAACTTCGCGTCTGTTTGTCATACAAGCGCCACAATGAATTATTAATTTGTATTGTGAAATATCAGGAAAATCGTGTCCTGCAATATTTTCAATAATTAAGTTTTTGCCTGTTTTCTTTTTTAAAAGGTTTGGAATTTTAACTCTTCCGATATCATCTTCTATCGCGTGATGTGTACAGCTTTCGAGGATTAGAACTCTATCGCCGTCCTGCAAGTTATCAATTGCCTGAGCTCCTTTTGTAAAAGCTTCCAAATCACCTTTTAATCTTGCAAAAAGAATTGAAAATGATGTTAAAGGAATACTGTCAGGTACAATTTCAGCGACTTGTTTAAATGCCTGAGAATCTGTAATAACAAGTGCCGGCGGAGTTTTTAAATTTTCAAGAGCATTTTTTAATTCGTTTTCTTTTACAACAATGCTTATGCAATTTGAGTCAAGTAAATCCCTTAATGTTTGAACTTGCGGCAGTATAATTCTTCCTTTTGGGGCTTCTTTATCTATCGGAATGACAAGAATTACGGTACTTTTTTCAGGAATTAAATCACCTGCGATTTTTGGAGAATTTACAAAATCTTCCGGAAGAAGTTTTACAAGTGCTTCTTTGAACTTGAAAACCAAATCTTTATCTGTATGAGCTGATGTAAAAATAATATTTTGAGTTATGCCCTGTTCCTCCCAAGGATAGGAAGATGTATTTATATCGATTTTATTTACTAAAATTATAAACGGGATTTTGAGCTCGTTAAACTTTTCAATAAGTGATTTTTCATAATCATCAATGCCATCGGGAGTGCATACAACCACAGCAATATCAGTACGGTTAAGGATTTTCATTGTTTTTTCAATACGTTCTGCTGCTAAAGCCGTGGAATCATTTATCCCTGCTGTATCTAAAAAATTCACAGGTCCGATAGGCAAAAGTTCCATTGATTTTTCGACAACATCTGTTGTTGTTCCTGCAATATCTGATACTATGGAAATATCTTGTCCTGTAATTCTGTTTAGTATGGAAGATTTTCCGACATTAGTTTTGCCAAAAATTCCAATATGTAAACGCATTGATTTTAAAGTTTTCATTTTCTCCCCCGCTGAAATTAAAAAACCGACCTTTGAGGGGCCGGTTCTTTAAAGCTTTATCAGAATTAACCTCTGATACCTAATTTTTTAATCAATTCTCTGTATTCGTCAAGGTTTTGAGATTTGATGTAAGCAAGTAATCTTTTTCTTTTACCTACCATCATTAAAAGACCTCTTTTTGTAGCGAAATCTTTTTTGTTAGCTTTTAAGTGTTCAGTAAGTTCGCTGATTTTTTTAGTCATCATAGCAACTTGAACTGCTGATGAACCTGTGTCTTTTTCGTTCTTGCCGAATTCTTTGACAACTTCTTGTTTGTTTTTTAAGTTAATTGACATTTTAATTTTCCTTTTTGCTTTTGGAGTACATATCGGGCTTTTCGACCGGCCTTTTACTTGCTCCTGTTGAGTGATTATTGGCGTAAGCACTCTACAGACATGATGATAATACAGTAAAAATCAAAAATCAAGTCCTCGCCGGACGGGGCATAATTGCTACCAATTGTAACCTCAAGTAAGCGATATTATTTAATTCACTTTTAAGCGTTGCCGTTTAATGCGAGGCGGGTGCTCGGCCGGAGCGAATTTGCGTACGGATGGAGCAAAGCGAATCCGGATAGCGAGCAGATTGAGCGAACAAGTGCGAAGCACTATCAGCGAAATTCTGTGAGCGTGGAGCAAATTCAAGACATGGGGCAGGGGTAATTACAAAAAAAATCCCTGAATATTTTCAGGGATAAATTTCTACACTACTTTTCTAACCTACTTAAATAATAATAAGTTTTTCACATTTCTTATTGAGGAATCGTAACTATACTTACTAATCTTTTTTAGTTTCGCCGGTTTTTTCAGGTGAACCGTATTTGCTGTATCCCGGTCCCATTTTGTTAGCTATTTTCTTGATGATATTATCAAAGTTTTTATAAATATCATCGTCAATCCATAACCAGCTTCCTAATTCTTTATCAATTTTAGCAAAGTCAGCTTTGCATTCATCGTAAATGCCAAGTTCTTCAGCTTTTTCACGTAAAGCGTAAGCTACCTGTCTGCATCCGTTGACTTTTTGGTCACTTGTTGCACCGTATCCGAATAATTTGTTAATACCAAAGCCGCCTAAGACTGTTCCCCAGAAGCCTTCATTAGCATCTGACATAAATGCTTCCATAAAGGATTCGCCTTTTTCACCTGAATGGTATTTATTCCAAGCTGTCATATAATCCATTACATTATCACTTGTAATTGAGCCGACAACTTCTTCCATTGCAGGATCATCAGTACCTGCGCAGTATGTTGCTGCGTAGAATGTTTCGATTGCAGTTTTTACCTGCGGGCTGTATTTAACTTCTTTTTTGCCTTGAGAATTTTCAGTTTCATCAACTTTTTCTTCATCATCGGTTTTATCAGTGTCATCGGTGTTGTCTTTTCCGTCCACTTTATCTTTATCTTTATCATCTTTTTTATCGGCTTTTTTGTCATCTTTTGGTTTGCCGATATTATTTGCATCGTTAATGATATTTCTGATTTCATCACCGATTCTGTTTGATTCTTTTAATGCTTCTGTTGCAGATAATTCTGTTTTTGTTGTTAGTTCAACAAGTTCTTCTTCTGCTTTTTTCAATCTTTCTAATAATGCTTCGATTTCTTCTTTATTATCTTTATATTTTTCATCAAGAAGCATTGCATTTAGCTTGTTTCTTGTTATATTAATGTTTTGCAAGTTGCAGTTAATATTACCGCTTGCAATATTATTTGCAATTGGTGCATATAGAGCATTGACGTAATTATTTATAGAATCTTGACTTGGAACTTGAATATTAGGTCCTAAACTTGCTAAAGGCGGAGTTAAAGCTTGCTGAGCAAGACCATTAAGTTCTACTCCGATTGGTGCACTTGCATAATCAGGTATAGTTGCTACTTGAATGTCGCCGCCAAAGTTTGTTGTAATGCAAGGCAGTGCATTCATAAATGGTATGTTCGCATAAGATTGATATGTTACATTTCCGTATGACATATTCTTTTCCCCGTTTCTTTATTTGTTCCCCGTACCTATATAAACAATTTTGAGTTGGAGAAATTGCATGACCGGATTGGTTTTTCATGATGTAAAATTGTCAAAACGGTTTTATTTATTGAGTTTTAGCGATTAAAAATGTTTGTAATATTTCTTAATAATTATGAATGGTACTAATTTATGCTATGATATTTGTATGAAAACTTTAGCAAGATTTATTCAGTCAAAACGTGATGAAATGGGCTTTACACAAAAAGGTTTGGCAGTTGCGGCAAACATTTCTGTTAATATTGTTGAAGAAATTGAAGCCGGAAAAGAGTTGTTTTTACCTGTAACTATCAGACAGGCGCTTGCAAAGGCTTTAAAATGCGAGCCTGATGAAATTAAGGCTCTTGAAAAGGATATTGCAAGTGATATTGTTTCACCTGAAATTATTGAAAGTTTAAAACAATTAATCTTGAATGGCGCGGGGGGGCTGAAGTGCCCGAAATGCGGTGCGCCTTTAGATACAAGAGTTGCAAGGATGTATGATTTGGAAGATAATTTAATACTTCATCCGAAAGCTCATTGTACAAAGTGTCCTTTTCAAATTCATTCATAAGGAGTGTTTTTATGAAAATTGGTGTTGTTGGTTTAGGTTTAATTGGCGGTTCAATTTTTAAGGACTTAAAAAAGCTTAATTACAATGTTATTGCTGTTTCAAATTCTCAATGCGGCGAAGGAATTTATAAAAATTACGAGGTTTTAAAAACTTGTGATTTTGTATTTGTTTGTTCTGCAATGAATAAAACGCTTGAGATATTGGATAAATTAGAAGAAATTTTACCGCCTGACACGGTTGTAACAGATGTTTGTTCGTTGAAAGGTTTTGTTTCAAAAAAAGCCCGTCCGTATAAATTTGTTCCGTCACATCCTATGGCAGGAACTGAGCATAAGGGATTTGAAAATTCATTTGAAGGACTTTTTAGGGGGGCAAAATGGGTTATTACACCTGTTTTTGGGGAGGATTCAAGACTTGTTGAATTAATAGAAGAACTTGGTGCAAGTCCTGTTATCACAACACCTGAAAAACATGATGAAGCTGTTGCATTGATTTCTCACATGCCGATGGTTATAGCTCAGGCAATATTTAAAACAGCGGCGGAAAATCCTTTAGCACTTGAAATTGCGGCATCAGGTTTTCGTGATATGACACGTCTTGCGATGTCAAATACTGAAATGGCAAATGATATGGTTCAGATAAATTCTGAAAATATTCAAATAAGTATTTTAAAACTTTATAAAACGATTGGCGACCTAACTAATTCGGATTATCTTGAACAGATAAATGAAATTAAATTAAATCGCCAATCGTGGGGATAAATATTGTTGCAACTATTTTGTTATGGAGTTGGTGTTGCCGGAGCTTTTTTGAATAAGTTTTTTACCCATTGAGCACCTTTATTATATAAATTTGTAACTTTTGTTTTTGCTGTTGTTAAATGTGGTTTGACTTTAGCTAGGCCATCTTTAACCCATTGACCTACTTTAGAATTTTTTAAATATGTATAAGCTTTAGTTGCAACATTTTTTAGTTTTCCTCTGAATACATATGCTAAAACTGCTGTTGCTGCAAGACCTGCAACTGTGCCTACAACTTTTGTGGTGTTTGATTTTTGTTCTTTTTCAGGGAAAATTAAGCCCGGTTTCCAGGTAGTTTTTTCGCCTGTAATCGGATCGATATAAACATTATCAGTTTTTGGATTAACTGCTCTTTGTTGAAAATTTGGAGCATAAGCTGCTGTTGAACCTACAAATAATGATGACATAACACATTTTCCTTTCTAACCTTTTACCTACATTTTTATAAAGTATTTTTCGATAAAAAAATTGCCTTTTTGAAAAAATAACAAAAATAAATGCCTGAATATCTGCGAATATTCAAGCATTTTAGTTCTTAATAAATTTTAATATTTATTTTAAATAATCCATATTTCCGTTGTGCAGAAGATGATATGTGCATCCCCAGCCGGATGAGTTTTTATTACAATCATATACAAGTGACGGATCTCCTAACGGATGTAGACCTTTATTTTTAACATATCCAAAAGTAAATAAGTCTTGTCCTATTTGATTTGGCGGGGCTGTACCGTTTGTATCTACAAAAAAATCTATTAATTCATTTTCATTCCATTTACCAAAACTTATAGAAGTTCCGTTCAATAATACTATTTTATATGTTCCGTTTCCGCCATAATTTCCGGCAGTATTGCCGTTTAAATATTTGTAATGCCCGCTGTACATACAAGGTGTATTTGTTTCAACTCCGCAATCTTGAGCTACTTTTATGGATGTTAATAAGATTTTTGCAATCTTTAATGAATCTTCTGATTTGTAATATTCTTGTGAAAGATTCCAATCATCCGGAGTGCCATACTCTTCTTCTACACTTCGTAATGCTTGTGAAAGTATTGAGTATGTTTCTTTCAAACGGGTATAAGTTTGTTTTTCGTAGTATTTACTCATAAGTGTCGGAATTGTCATTGCCGCAACAACACCGATAATGCCCAGAGTGATAAGAACTTCAGCCAATGTAAATGCCAATTTCTTGTGTGTATTTGTCATTGTTTACTCTCCCTGATGAAGTTAACCGGATTTGTTTCCATTTGGAAACATATAGGATTGATTATAATCTTATAATTTCAATATGTCAAGTAAAAATCCTGCGGGTACTATTAATAAAGAAAACTTATATTTAAAAGAATTTGGTCAAAGTTTAAAGAGTTTGAGAATCGGATATGCACAAAAAAGTCTGCGCATATTTGCATACGAAACAGATGTTCCGTGTGCAACATTAAGCAGAATAGAAAATGGACTGCGTATTCCTAATATTATAATTTTAAAACGTCTGGCAGCAGGTTTTGACTGGACAGTAGAAGAATTAATTGCAAATATAGAAAAAAATATTCCGGAAGAAATCAGGACTTTTGATGTTTTATAAACTATTCCACGCAAGAAAAAGACGAGCTTTTTTCAAGGTGTAGAGTATCAATTAAATTATTTAATCTTGTGAAAACTTCTTTGAATTGCGGGATAGAAAGACTTTGTTTCCCGTCACTGAGTGCTTGAGACGGGTTGTGATGAACTTCAACCATAATTCCGTCAGCACCTACAACAAGTCCTGCTTTTGCCATTGGTTCAATCAGGTATCTTTGACCTGTACCATGGCTCGGGTCAACAATAATTGGCAGATGAGAATATTTTTTGATAACAGGAATTGCCGAAATATCAAGAAGATTTCTTGTAAATGCACTGTCAAAACTTTTCAAACCTCGCTCACAAAGAATAACTTTTTCGTTTCCGTTATACATAATATGTTCTGCCGCAAGCAGGAATTCTCTGATTGTATTTGCAGGTCCTCTTTTTAAGATAACAGGTTTGTTGCATTTGCCGACTGATTTTAAAAGTTTAAAGTTTTGCATGTTTCTTGCACCGATTTGGATAATATCAGCGTATTTGCATACCAAATCTAAATCAGCAGAATCCATCAATTCTGTAACGACCAGAAGTCCGGTTTCTTCTTTAGCACGGGCAAGAAGTTGTAAGCCTTTTTCACCTAACCCGTCAAAATCATAAGGTGAGGTTCTCGGTTTGAATGCTCCGCCGCGAAGGAATTGGCAGCCAAGCTCTTTTGCCGCAAATGCAACCTGACGTAATCCTTCATAATCTTCTTCAACGGAACACGGACCTACCATCGCTACAGGACGGTTAGCTCCGCCAATTTTTACACCGTTTTCAAATTCTATTACAGTATCTTCAGATTTTCTGTCGCGTGAAGCCAGTCTAAAAGGCTCGCGGATAAACTTAATTTGTTTAACCCCTTCAAGTGCTTCAATTCTTCCCGGTGATAATGTTGTTTTATCTCCGAGGGCATCAATTACTGTATGAACATCGCCTTCTTTTACAAGAACTTGAAATCCGTGTTCCTTTAATAAATCTGTGACGGTTTGGATATTAACCTTACTTGCGTCACGTTCCATAATTATAATCATAGTTTTTTCCTTTTTAAATAATATTTACTATGATTATAGAAAACAAATTTAAAATAATCAATATTTTTTCGGATTAAAAGCGTTCATGCCGAGATATTTTGCGTTTTTACCGAGTTTCTGTTCGATTTTTAGCAGTCTGTTGTATTTTGCAACTCTTTCCGAGCGAGAAAGTGAACCGGTTTTAATTAGTCCTGAGTTTACTCCGACTGCCAAATCGGCAATAAATGTATCTTCGGTTTCACCCGAACGGTGTGAAATTACTGTTGTATAATTATTGTTTTTGGCAAGATTTATTGCTTCGAGAGTTTCAGAAACAGTACCTATCTGGTTTAATTTTATTAAAACAGAGTTTGCGGCAGATTCTTTTATCCCTTGTTTGATTCGTTTTATATTAGTTACAAAAAGATCATCCCCGACAAGCTGACATTTGCGTCCGATACTTTGACTCAAATGTTTCCAGCCTTGCCAGTCATCTTCTGCCATGCCGTCTTCTATAGAAATTATCGGATATTTATTAACCAGATTTTCTAAAATTTCTGCAAATTCAATACTGTTATATGCGGAATCTTTTATAAAATATTTTCCGTTATTATAAAATTCACTTGAAGCTACATCAAGGCAGATTTTTACCTGTTCTGTTGTGTAGTTTGCAGCTTGAATAGCTTCAATTACAAGATCAATTGCATCGGAGTTTGTTTCAAGATTAGGCGCAAATCCGCCTTCATCACCGACACCTGTTGAAAAGTTTTTCTTATTTAAGATTTTTTTAAGTGAATAAAAAACTTCTGCCCCAATCTGTATAGCTTCTGAAAAACTTTTTGCCCCGACAGGTGCAATCATGAATTCCTGAAATTCAATATTATTATTTGCATGTGCTCCGCCGTTTAAAATGTTCATCATCGGAACAGGCATGATAGCTGCATTAATCCCGCCAAGATACTCATATAAAGGAATTCCGTAACAATTTGCTCCTGCTCTTGCACATGCCATCGAAACCCCGAGTGTAGCGTTAGCTCCCAAAGTACTTTTGTTTTCTGTACCGTCAAGCGTAATTAATGTACGATCAATTAAATACTGGTTATCAACATTTTTATTTACCAAAGCCGGTGCAATAATTTTATTGATATTGTTTACTGCTTTTTTAACACTTTTACCGTCAAAATCCCCTTCATTATCTCTTAGTTCAAGTGCTTCAAATTTACCGGTTGAAGCACCTGATGGAACTGAGGCAATGCCATTTTCACCTGAAAATAATTTAACTTCAACTTCGATTGTAGGGTTGCCGCGTGAATCAAGAATCTGACGGGCATGAATATTTTTTATTGCACTGGACATTTTAAACTCTCCTTTTAAAATAAGGATAAGTTATTTAAAAGTTAATTGAATCAGTCCGGTTACTTAAGTCTGTTTTCTAAAATATCTATAATCTCATCAGGTGAATCAATTATAATTTCTGCATCATGTTTTGTTAAAAATTCACGGTTTCTGAATCCCCATGTGACACTGATACAAGGCATTCTAGAATTCTTAGCTGTCATAATATCAACATCTGAATCACCAACATAAACAGCCTCATTATTGGTTAGGTTAAATTTTTCTAATACTTTTAAAACTGTGTCAGGAGCAGGTTTTTTTCTAATTCCGCAAGCTTCATTTTCTCCTGCTGCAAAATCAATTAAATCAGGAAAATATTTACTGCATAGTTCTTTTACTGCCATATCAAATTTATTTGAAACAACTGCTGTAATATATCCTTTTTGTTTTAAAGTTTTTAACATTTGGGGAATTTTGTTATATGGCGCAGTTTTATTATACATGTTTTTAGAGTAATGATTTTTAAAAGTTTCAAGACACTGTTGAAAATCAGGATTATCCTTTCCGTCCGGAATTGCACGCTCAATAAGTTTTGCAACACCATTTCCTACGAATTGGCATATTTCATCTATTGTCTTTGTAGGATAATTTAAACAGCTAAGCGCATAATTTGTACTGTTTTTTAAATCTTCAAGAGTATTTATTAGTGTACCGTCCAGGTCAAAAATTACAATTTTTTTCTTCATAGAGCTATTATATAACAACTTTTTCAAAATCAAAATTTTGATAAAATTTTAATAGGGATATCTGTTTATATATCGTGCAGGGCAATACTTTTAGAAATCTTTTTTGAAAAATTTTTG